>NZ_JBEPFC010000082.1:0-30535 GCF_040301705.1 Streptomyces sp. NPDC000151
GCCGGCCGCGCCCACGAACCACGGCCGGCGGCGGCCCGCCGCCGCCAGGTGATCCAGTACGAGTGCCATGCCGGCCGCGTTGTCCACCGCGACCGAGTCGGCGACGCCCGGTCCGCAGGCACGGTCCAGCAGCACCACCGGCACCCGCCGCGCGGCGTCCGCGACCGCCTCCCGGCTGAGCCGCGCGTCGACCGGTATCAGCACCAGCGCGTCCACCTGCCGGTCCAGGAACTCCGCGATCCGGGCCGCCTCGGTCGCCGGGTCGTCGTCGCAATCCGCGAGCAGCACGGCCCGCCCCGCGGCGTGCAACGCGTGCTCCAGCTCGCGCACGAGCGCGGGGAAGAAGGGGTTGGTGATCTGCGGCAGGACCAGGCCGACGGTGCCGGTGGCGCGGCGGCGCAGCGCGCGGGCGACGTGGTTGGGGCGGTACCCCAGCCGGGTGGCCGCCTCCCGTACCGTACGGGCGGTCTCGGCGCCGACCGGGCGGGTGCCGGCGAGCACGCGGGAGACGGTGGCGACGGAGCAGCCCGAGGCACGGGCGACGTCCTTCAAGGTGACTTCGGCCACGGTCGCGCCCTTCGCTCGGCTCGGCTGCGCCCCTGCAGCGGCGTACGCTGCGGCAACGGCGGGCAAACGTTATCACCGGGCAGCCGCCGGACTCTGTGGGATGAATCATTGACAAGTACCCCGGTATGCGGGTGAACTCTTCGCGGCCTTTCGGAGAACGATTTCCCATCGCTCTCCCGAAGGCGTCACCGCACCACCGTTCAACAGGGCAAAGGGGCTCGACCGTTGGCCAGAAAGATCATCCTCGACTGCGACCCGGGGCACGACGACGCGATCGCCATGCTCCTGGCCCACGGCAACCCCGACATCGAGCTCGTCGCCGTGACGACCGTGGTCGGCAACCAGACGCTGGAGAAGGTCACCCGCAACGCGCTCTCCGTGGCGCGGATCGCGGGCATCACCGACGTGCCCTTCGCCGCCGGCTGCCCGCGTCCCCTCGTACGGAACATCGAGACCGCCGGTGACATCCACGGCGAGACCGGTCTGGACGGCCCCGTGCTGCCGGACCCGACGTGCGTCCTGGACGAGCGGCACGCCGTCGACCTGATCATCGACACCGTGATGTCCCACGAGCCGGGCGAGATCACCATCGTCCCGACCGCGGGCCTGACCAACATCGCGCTGGCCGCGCGCAAGGAGCCGCGCATCGTCGAGCGGGTCCGCGAGGTCGTCCTGATGGGCGGCGGCTACCACGAGGGCAACTGGAGCGCGGTCGCCGAGTTCAACATCGTCATCGACCCCGAGGCCGCGCACATCGTCTTCAACGCGGGCTGGCAGGTCACCATGGTCGGCCTGGACCTCACCCACCAGGCGCTCGCGACGCCCGAGGTGGCCGAGCGGATCGCCGCGCTGGGCACCAAGCCCGCCAAGTTCGTCGAGGAGCTGCTGGAGTTCTTCGGCACCACCTACCGCGACCACCAGGGCTTCGAGTCGCCGCCGGTGCACGACCCGTGCGCCGTCGCGTACGTGATCGACCCGGACGTGATGACGGTGCGCCGCGCCCCGGTGGACATCGAGCTGACCGGCACCCTGACCAAGGGCATGACCGTGACGGACTTCCGCGCGCCCGCGCCGGCCGACTGCCGCACCCAGGTCGCGGTGCAGCTGGACCACGGCCGCTTCTGGGACCTCGTCGTCGACGCGCTGGAGCGGATCGGCGACCCCGAGCTGATCGGCGAGAACCCGCAGAAGCCCGGAGACGTACTGGCATGAGCGCATCCACCACGACGGGGCAGCCCCCGGGCGGCCTGACGGAGAGACCCGGCATACGGGTCGGGGTCCTGGTCACCGCGCTGCTGGTGGCGTGCTTCGCCTTCCAGCTCAACGCGAGCATGCTGAGCCCCGCGCTGAAGAGCATCGAGGACAGCCTCCACGCCACCTCGGCGGAGATCGGCCTCACCCAGACCGCGTTCTTCACCTCGGCGGCCCTCTTCTCGCTCTTCCTGCCGCGGCTCGGCGACGTCATCGGCCGCCGCAAGGTGCTGGCCGGGATGATGGCCCTGATGGTCATCGGCTGCATCGTCGCGGCGCTCGCGACGAGCGTGCCGGTGCTCTTCGCCGGCCGGGTCCTCCAGGGCGTGAGCGGCCCGACCGTACCGCTGTGCCTGATCATGCTGCGGGTCGAGGTCACCGAGCCGAAGAAGTACGGCACCCTGCTCGGTGTGATCACCGCGGTCAACGGCGGCATCGCGGGCGTGGACTCGCTCGCGGGCGGCTACCTCGCCGACCACTACGGCTTCGGCGCCGTCTTCTGGGCGATGGCCGTGGTCGCGGCGCTCGCCGCGGTCCTGGTCGCCACCCTGACCCGGGAGTCCACCGCGCCCGTGAAGAGCCGGATGGACTGGCCCGGCGTGGTCCTGCTCGTCGTCTCGGTCGGCGCGCTGCTGACCGCGTTCAACGAGGCGGGCAAGCTGGCCGCCGCGAACTGGCCGCTGATCGGCGTGCTCGTCGTGATCGCCGCGCTCGCCTTCGCGCTGTTCTGGCGCACGGAGGGCCGCAGCGGCCACCCGCTGGTCGCCACCCACCACCTCAAGCAGCGCTCGACCTGGGCCCTGCTGCTGACCACGGTCCTCACCATGACCGGCGTCTTCGCCGTCATGAACGGGCTGATCCCGGCGTTCGCGCAGGACGCGCACGCGGGCCTGGGCATGTCGGCCGAGGCGTCGGCCTGGTGGACGCTGACGCCGTACGCGCTCGCCGGGCTCGCCATGGGCCCGGTCGCCGGGCGGCTCGCCGCGACGTTCGGGTACGGCCGCGTCCTGCGGTTCGGCCTGATCGGCTCGGTCGTGACCGTCGTCCTGATGATCCTCACCCTCGGCAGCCACTCGCGGCCGCTGCTGCTGGTGATGTCGCTGCTGGTCGGCATCACGTACGCGGGCGTGGCGAACATCGTCCTCAACGGGCTCGGCATCGTACTGTCCCCGCGCGAGAACCCGGGCTTCCTGCCGGGTCTGAACGCGGGCGCGTTCAACCTGGGCGCGGGGCTGAGCTTCGCGGTGCTGTACGCGGTGAAGACCGCGGCTGTTCCGGCCGACCCGTCGTCGCCGTCGGACTACACCGCGGGGATGATCGCGGGCATGGTCATCATCGCTGCGGCGATCGGGACGTCGTTCCTGATCCCCAAGCCGGTGTCCGCCGAGGCGGACGGCTGATCGACGGTCCGGGTGCGTGACGGTTGTTGCCTCACGCACCCGCCGTCGTGGCTGGGCGCGCCCACGCGGCGGAGCCGCACATCGACACGCCCCGCGCCCCTACGGGCGCAAGTATGCGCCCAGGCGTTCGATGGCTGCGGGGTTGCGGGGGCTTTCGACCAGGTCCGCGTAGTCCAGCGTGACGATCTTCTTGTGCTTGATCGCCGACACTCCCGCCAGCGGTTTGTAGTGGAGCAGGAAGTCCTTCTTGCGCGCGGCCGTGGTGTCGCCGTAGTCGCAGATCACGATGACGTCGGGGTCGCGCTCGACGACGGTCTCCCAGCCCACCGTCGTCCAGGAGTCCGCGAGGTCGTGGGTGATGCTGCGGCCGCCCGCCTTGGCGATGATGTCGTCGGGCGCCGCGTACCGCCCCGCCGTGAACGGCTTGTCCTGGCCGCTGTCGTACAGGAACACGTTCGGCCGGTCCGCGCCCTTGGGCGCCTTTCGCCGCACCTCGGCGACCCGGTCCTTGAAGTCCGCGATCAGCTTCCGCGCCCGGTCCTCGACGCCGAAGAGCTTTCCCAGCTGGGTGAGGTCGGTGTACAGCGCCTCCAGCGGCGGCATGACGCCACGTGCCGAGCCGCGTCCGTTGTGGCAGGACTCGGTGAGGAGGTACGAGTCGATGCCGAGCTCGTGCAGGGCGGCCGGGGTGAGGCCGCCCTCGCCGAAGCCGTAGTTCCAGCCCGCGAAGACCAGGTCGGCGCGCGCGTCGACGGCCAGCTCCTTGGTGATCTGGTGCTTCGACAGCCACTTCGTCTTCTTGTAGCCGTCCTTCCAGGGCACGTCGTGCAGGTCGCCCTTGTCGTCCGGCATGACGAACCCCGCCATCCGGTCCTCCAGGCCCAGCGCGAACATGATCTCGGTGATGCCGACGTCGTTGGTGACCACGCGTTCGGGCACCTTGTCGAAGGTCAGCTTCTTGCCGCAGTTCTCGATGGTCACGGCCGGCTGCCCGGCGGCCTTGCCGTCGGCGGCCGGGTCCGCGACGCGCGCGCCGCATCCGGTGAGGGCGAGCGCGAGACAGAGGGCGGCCGCGGTGCGGGGGCGAATCACGGACATGCGATCTCCTGATCGGTCAGGTCGAAGAGCAGCTGGACGGCGCCGGTCACCGGGTGCGTGACGCGGTGCGCCCGTACGCCGAACACCTCGGCCAGCAGGCGGGGTTGCAGTACGTCGTGCGGCGGGCCCGAGGCGACGACGCGGCCGCCGTCGAGCACGTACAGCACGTCGCAGTGGCTCGCGGCGAGGTTCAGGTCGTGCAGCGCGGCGAGCACCGTGAGGCCGCTGCGGCGCACCAGGGACAGCACCTCCAACTGGTGGGCGATGTCCAGGTGGTTGGTCGGCTCGTCGAGGACGAGGACGCGGGGCTGCTGGGCGAGGGCGCGGGCGATCAGGACGCGCTGCTTCTCGCCGCCGGAGAGCGCGCGGAAGCCGCGTCCGGCGAGGTGGGCCGCGCCGACCCGGCCCAGCGCCTCGGCGCAGAGGGCGGCGTCGGCGGCGGAGGCGCGGCCGGTGAAGAGGGTGCCGCCGCGCTGGTGCGGCAGCCGGCCCATCGCCACCACCTCGGCGGCGGTGAAGTCGAATTCGGCGGCGGACTCCTGGGGCAGCGCGGCCAGTCGGCGGGCGGCAGCGCGCGCGTCCATCGCGTGCAGGTCGTCGCCGTCCAGCCGTACCGTGCCCACCGCGGGCCGCAGGGCCCGGTACACGCACCGCAGCAGCGTGGACTTGCCGCTGCCGTTCGGCCCGACCACCCCCACGACCTGCCCGCTGTCGGCCCGCAACGTCATGTCCTCGACGATCCGAGCTCCTGCCAGCTCGACCGTCAGCCCGTCCACGTCTAGGCGCATCAGCGACCGCCTCCGAACGCGTAGCCGCCGCGCCGCATCAGCAGCAGGAAGCACGGCACGCCGAGCACGGCGGTGATCACGCCGACCGGGAGCTCCGCGGGCGCGAGCAGCAGTCGCGAGACGACGTCCGCCCAGACCAGCAGCACGGCACCGGCGAGCGGCGCGAGGAGCAGCACCCGGCGGTGGTCGGCGCCGACGAGCATCCGTACGACGTGCGGCACCATCAGCCCGACGAAGCCGATCGCGCCCGAGACGGCGACGACCGAGGCGGTGACGGCGGCGGTGACGACGAACAGTTCGGTCCGCAGCCGGCCCGGACGCACGCCGAGCGCCGCGGCGGTCTCGTCCCCCATCGCCAGCGCGTTCAGACGCCCCGCCCGCGCGCCGAGGTACAGCACCCCTGCCAGCACGGTGACCGCGGCGAGCGGCACCGAGCCCCAGGTCGCCCCGCCCAGGCTGCCGAGCAGCCACATCATCGCGGACCTGGCCGCCTCGCCGCGCTCGGCCCGGAAGACCATGAGCGTGGTGACGGCGGAGAAGCCGTAGGAGAGGGCGGTTCCGGCCAGCACCAGGCGCAGCGGCGTCAGCCCGTACGCGGTGCGCGCCGCGGCGTAGACGAGCGCCATCGCCGCGAGCGCCGAGACGAACGCGGACACCGACAGTGCCCACACGCCCAGCGCGGCGAACGCGCCGAGCAGCAGTACCGCGTTGGCGCCGACCGCGGCGCCGGAGGAGACGCCCAGCACGAAGGGGTCGGCGAGGGCGTTGCGCACCATGGCCTGCACGGCCACGCCGACCGAGGCGAGTCCGGCGCCGACCACGGCCGCGAGGACGGCGCGCGGCAGCCGTATCTCCCAGACGATGGCGTACGCGCCGGCCTCGTCGGCCCGTATCGTCCCGCCGGTCAGCCCGGCCCCCAGGAAGTGCAGCGTCTCGCCCCACGGCACCCCGGCCGCGCCCAGCCCGACCCCGCACACGAGGGAAACGAGCAGGAGCAGGGCGAGCACGGCGGCGGAGGCGGGGACCGGCAGGCGGGTGGCCTCGGGCGGTCCGGCCGCGGCGGGTGCCGGGGCGGTGGTCATGGCGGGCACGGGCGGGCGTCCTTCGCCTCGGGCCGCGTCCGTACGCACAGGGGGCGGCGCACCCGGCGCCGGGCGGGCGTCCGTGCGTCATCCCTCTCGCAGTCCGCGGCGAGCAGTCGGGAGATGTGCCACCCCGCGGGTCATCGGACTCACGCGAGCACTCCGCCCGGACCCCTACGACAGGCCCGTACCGCACACTCGCGCACACCGTTGCGGGTCAGCGCCGGACTCTCACCGGACTTCCCCCACGGGACACGATCGGCAGCCTAACAGCGGGCCCGGACCACCCGCATACGTGTGCGGGGGCCCGGGCCGACCGGTCACTTCATCGGCGTCAACGCTCCCCCGTGGTAGCGCACGCCCGGGTTCCACAGGAGGAAGGAGTGGATGCCGTCGTCCGCCGCGGCGCGGATCTGGGCGGCCACTTCGGCGTCGCCGTAGGAGACGCCGAGGGAGAAGTCCTGGATCCAGGGGACGATCTGGGCGTCGGTGTGGCGGGTCTTCTTCACGAAGTCGGCGAGGGACTTCTTGGTGATGGGGTACGGGTGGGAGTTCGGGTCGGAGACGCCGTACTCGCCGGCGGCCCAGTGCGAGGGGTAGATCATCGGCGCGATGTAGTCGCACTGCTTCGCGAGCTTGCCGATGTCCTGGGCGATCTCCTTCGGGCGGGTGACCGCGATGCCGAAGACGGAGACGCCGAGGAAGGCGCCGTGTTCGCGGGCCACCGCACGGGTCCGCGCGACCAGGTCCGCGATCGAGTCCTCCGGCGTGGTCTTCCCGAGGCCGGGGAAGGACATGCCGCTGAGCTTGCCGTCCGGGCGGCGGATGTAGTCGTAGAGGATGTCGTCGAAGCCGAGCTTCGCGGCCTCGGCGGCGAGGTCGAGGTGGTACTGGCGGACGTCGCGGTTCGCGAAGTTGGTGAAGGAGAGGGAGCCGTACTTGGAGCCCGCGCCGTACGGGCCGCCGTCGGGAGTGCGGACGACGCGGTCGCGGTGGCCGTCCTTCCAGGAGGCGGAGGCCAGGATCGGGTCGCGGAAGGCGACGATGCGGCCGACGACCGCGCCGCCGGCCGCGTGGATCTCCTTGATGGCCTTCTTCGCGTCGTAGTAGCCCTTGGCCGCGCCGGTCTTCTTCGCGAGCGGCACCTGTGAGTCGTAGCCGATCTCGCCCAGCTCGTCCTTGATGTCGAGCTGGACGGCGTTCAGCTTGCCCTCCTTGAGCAGCTTCAGCACCGGCTCGCGCAGCTGGTCCGAGGCCCACCCCTGGCCGCTGACGTGCACCGCGCGCAGCATCGGCCGTCGTACTGTCACCACCGCGTCCTCCCGGGCGGTGTTCCCGGCCGCGTCGGTGGCGACGGCGGTGGCCTTCGCGGGCGGCCGCGGGAGCGTGACGGCGAAGCGGCCGTCCTTGCCAAGGTCCGCCTTCCTGCCCGCGACCGTCACGGCGGTGGCGCCCTGCGCGCGGCCCTTGACCGTGACCGGGCCGCGCAGGCTGCGGCCCTCGGGGTCGGCCACCGCGAGGCGCGGCGGCGTGGTGTCGACGGTCAGTTCGCGGGTGAGCTCGGAGCCGCCGCCGAGCATCGAGCCCTCAGTGGCCACCTTCAGCTCGTGCGTGCCGTCGCGGAGGCCGTCCAGACCCACCGTCAGCTGCCGTCCGGCGCCCCGCACCGGTATTCGCCTGCCGTCCACGGTGACCTCGGCGCCGCGCAGCCGCTCCCCCGCCGGCGCGGTCACCGCCACCCCGCCCTTGTGCAGCGCCGCGGCGTTCACCACGCCGCCCGCCGGCAGTCCGGCCAGCCGGAAGGCGGGCGCGCGGTACTGCCGTACGAGGAGCACGCCTCCGACGACCAGGGCCATGGCCAGGACACCGGCCAGAAGAATGACGAGCGCTCTGCGCGGGGAACGAGTACGGGAGGAGTCAGTGGAAGCAGAGGAAGCAGAGGAATCCGAAGGATTCAAGAAAAGTGTCTTCCAGTTGAGCCGCATTGGCACGCCCTTTCCGGGAGGTCTCGTGCATCTCCGTCGCTCGCGTCCGGTCCCTCTCCGCCGGCCCGGCCTCGTCGTCCTGTCCCTGCTGGCGCTGGCCGCGTCGGCCGTCTCCTGCGCCGAGTCCCGCGGCGGCGCGCCACCGCCGGAACCCTCGGCTCCGAAAACCATCAGTGGTCGGCAGGATTCCCCCTCGGCCCGGCCCGAACACCCGTCACGGTCCAAGTCCCCGGCCTCGGTGCACGCCAACGAGCTCGGTGCGGTGCCGGTCCTGATGTACCACCAGATCGTGGACGAGCCGAAAGGCGTGTACGACCGCAGGCCCGCGGACTTCCGCGCCGAGCTGGAGCGGCTGGCCAAGGAGGGCTATGTGCCGGTGACCGCGGGCGCGTACAGCACGGGGAAGATCGACATACCGGCCGGGCGCCACCCGGTCGTGCTCACCTTCGACGACTCCACCGACAGCCAGTTCGCGCTCGGGGACGACGGCCGGCCCGTCGCGGACTGCGCGGTGGGCATCCTGCGCGACGTGGCGCGGCGGCATCCGGGGTTCACCCCCGCCGCCACCCTCTTCGTGAACGGCGGCGCGTTCCCCGCGACGGGTACGAAGAAGGCGCTGCGCTGGCTGCACGGGCACGGCTTCGAGGTCGGCAACCACACCCGGGACCACGCCAACCTCCGCGACATCTCCGCGGGCGAGGCGCAGCAGCAGATAGCCGGCGGCCAGCAGGTCGTCACCAAGAGCGTGCCGGACGCGAAGGTGACCTCGCTGGCGCTGCCGTTCGGCGTCCAGCCCAACCCGGCAGGGCTGGACATCAAGGGCGCGGCGGACGGGGTGCGGTACGCGTACGACGGTGCGTATCTCGTCGGCGCGGGCCCGGCCCCCTCGCCGTACGCCACCGCCTTCGACCCGGTCGGCATACCGCGCATCCGCTCGGCGGGCGCGCACGGCCAGGACGCCCAATTCGGCTCCGCGCACTGGCTGGACGAGCTGCGCGACGGGGCGGTCGCGCGGTACACCTCGGACGGCGATCCGGACCGCGTCTCCTACCCGAAGTCGGGCTCGGCCCGGCCGGCGAAGGCGTTCCGGGAGCGGGCGAAGCCGTACTGATCCACCCTTGGGCGCATAGCAGCGAGCCGGGGCGCGCACGATGTCGTGCGCGCCCCGGCTCTCGTTCCGGCACCCGGCGCTTTCCCGTTCCGGCGCCCGGCACTTTCCGCCGGCAGCCCCCTAGGCCTCGCTCGCGGTCACCAGGGGGAACGGCTCCCGGCTCACCCGCTGCGCGTCGTCCAGCGGCCTGCGGGCCTGCGCGCTCCGCGGCGCGATGACGTGGAAGGCCGTGCCCAGCGCCCGGGCCCGCCGGAAGACCCGGACCAGCGCGGGCACCCCGCAGCAGGCGCACACCGTGGAGCAGGCCCCGAGGTCGACCAGCAGGCTCGCGGCGCCCCGGTTGAGGAGGATGAGCATCTCCTCGCGGGCCTGGGTGACGCGGGCGCAGTCGAACTCCGGCGGGCGGAGCACCACGGCACCGCCGCCCGACTGACTGCACCAGGGGCTCCGGGGAGGACTGGACATCGCTTCTCCTGAACGGCCGGGCCGGCGCGCCGCACCGGCGGGGAATTCATGTGCCCGTCACGTGGTCCGCAGCATTGATGTGCCGTCCGGATATCCGGTCACTCGGGCTCGGGGAAATTCCACGGTAGGGCGGCGGGCCGATGCTCCGCCACCGCAGGGCCCGCCGCCGCACGGCATTCGCTGCGTATTCGCCCCGCGGGTTTTCTTCCCGGCGGCCGGTGTGTTCAGTCCTTCAGCTGAGGCAATACCTTTGTGCGATAGAAGTCGAAGAAACCGCGCTGGTCCTGGCCGATCTGGTTCACGTAGACGGTGTCGAATCCGGCGTCGGTGTACTCCTGCACCGCCGCGACATGTGCTTCCACGTCGTCGCCGCAGGTCACGGCGGACGCCACCTGATCGCGCGTGACGAGGGTCGTCGCCTGCTCGAAATGGCGCGGGGTCGGCAGTACCTGTCCCAGTTCGCCCGGCAGTTGTTCCGTCGCCCACAGCCGGTGCGCGGTGCGCACGGCTTCCTCGCGATCGGTTCCGTAACAGACCTTCAGGCCGCCGTGCACCGGCTTGCCTCCGCCGCCGCCCCGCCGGAACCGCTCGATCGCGTCCGCTTCCGGCGCGATGGTGATGAATCCGTCGCCGATCCGCGCGGCCAGTTCCGTGGCGGTCGGCCCGAAGCCGGAGACATCGATCTGCACCGGCTCCTCGGGAACGGTGTACAGCCGCGCGTTCTGCACGGTGTAGTGCTTTCCGTGGTGGCTCACTTCCTTTCCCTCGAAGAGCGAGCGCATCACCTGTATCGCTTCTTCCAGCATTTCCAGCCGGACCGAGGTCTGCGGCCATTCGCCGCCCACAACTTGCTCGTTGAGCGCTTCGCCGCTGCCCACGCCGAGCCGGAAACGGCCGTTCAGGAGTACCGCGCTGGTGGCCGCCGCCTGTGCGGTGATCACCGGGTGCAGCCGCTTGGTCGGGCAGGTCACGGCGGTCTCGACGGGCAGCGACGTGGCCTCGGCGAGCGCCCCGATCACCGACCAGACGAAGGGCGCCTGCCCTTGTTCGTCATTCCACGGATGGAAATGGTCGGAGATCCACAGGGAAGTGAATCCGGCCTGTTCCGCCATGCGTGCCTGTTCCACCAGTGCGCGCGGGTCGTGCTCCTCGCAGGAGAGGAAATAGCCGTATTCCGTCATCACAAGCTCCTCAGGTCCAAGGCCGCCGCGCGATGCCGGCGGCGGCCAGCGCCCCGACGGCCGCCGCCGCGACCAGGGCGCGGGCGTGCTCGGTGGCCCACAGCTGGCAGGAGCGCCCGTGCGACGCGTCGTCGAAGGAGCCGTGGGCCCCGTGGTCCCGGCCGTCCATGCCGTCGACCGGCTTCCAGAGGTTGTCCGGCGCCGGCGGCTCGGCATCCTGATCGGTCTGCTGCGAGTCGAAGCCCGTTCGCGCCAGATAGCGGTCCAGCAGCCCGGGGACGAGCCGGTTGGCGAGCACCGTCGCCGTGGTCGAGCCGCCCACGCAGTACTGCTTGCGCCGAGGGTGGTCGGCGGCGTACACGATGCCGCGCGCGGCCACCTCCGGCTGGTAGATGGGCGGTACCGGCTGCGGCCGCCGCGGCAGCCGGGAGAGCACCCAGGAGAACTGCGGGGTGTTGAGGGCCGGCAGCTGGACGACGGTGATCCGTACGTTGCTCTTGTCGTGCATCAGTTCCGTGCGCACCGAGGAGGTGAACCCCAGGATCGCGTGCTTGGCACCGCAGTAGGCGGACTGCAGCGGGATGGACCGCTCGCCCAGCGCGGAGCCGGCCTGCACGATCGTGCCCGCGTCGCGCGGCACCATCCGGGCCAGCGCCGCCTGCGTACCGTGCACGAAGCCGAGGTACGTCACCTCCGTCACCCGTTTGAACTCCGCCGGGCGCACCTCGGTGAAGGGCGCGAAGACCCCGGCGAACGCGCAGTTGACCCAGACGTCGATGGGCCCGAACTCCGCCTCGACCGCGTCGGCGGCGGCCTCGACCTGGGCCGGGTCGGCGACGTCGGTGGGCAGTGCCAGGGCCCGGCCGCCGGCCGCCGCGACCTCACCGGCGGCCGCGTCGAGCCCGGCCTGCCCGCGGGCCACCAGCCCGATGTTCGCGCCCCGGCGGGCGAATTCCCGGACGACGGCGCGGCCGACGCCCGCGCTCGCTCCGGTGACGACGACGGTCTCGCTCATCGGCGGTCTCCTCGGACGGTGCCGGAGGCCGGCCGGTCAGCCGGCCGGGCCGGACTCCTCGGGGGTGTGCGGCGGCGGTACGGGGTCGGGCGCGGGGCCGGGCGCCGGGCCCGGCGTCGGGGGTGCCGGATTGGGCGGTACCGGATCCGGCTCGGGTCCCGGGCTCGGCGCGGGCGGCACCGGGTCGGGCCCTGGCGCGGGTACAGGACCGGGCCCCGGCCCCGGTTCGGGACCGGGCGATCCCGGGCCGGGGCCCGGCGTCGGCGGCACCGGGTCGGGGTGCGGGGTGCCGGGGCGTCCCGGCGGCTGCGGCGTGGTCACGGGTCCTCCAGGGAGGGGTGCGTGGTGCGGGCGGCCGACGCCTGGACGGGGGCGGGGGCAGAACGCCTGCCCGCCGACCCGCCGGCGCCTCACGGGTGCCCGCCGGAGTCCGTGCCTAACGCCCGGCCGGCGGTCCGTCCGGGCGGATACGGGCTCTCAGTGGGTCACGGGCGTGGACCAGCGCAGCACCGCGCCGAGGCCGCCCGGGGGCACCGGGTCGCTGTGGTGCAGCAGTACGGCCTGCGCGCCGTTGGCCACGGCGGACCGCAGCAGGGCGTCGTCGGCGCGGGCCGGCGCGGGGTTCACCTCACCGAGGTACTGCATCTCCGTGCCGCGCACGGCCAGCTGGTCGGGGCCGGGGCCGACCCAGACCTCGCGGCCCGCGTCGCCGCCGTCGGGGCTGATGAGCAGCGTGTCGATGCGGTGCTCGCGGGCCGCCTCGACCAGGGAGGGCACGCCGGAGGTCACGGAGGACTCGCCGTCGCTGCGGCCCGAACCGGCCTGGAAGCGCTGCACGGCGTCCATGACGTGGTCCTGTTCGAGCCCGGCGCGTACCTGGGCGATGTCCCGGTCCAGCCGGGTGCTGTCGGCGCCGGAGGCCCGGCCGCCGTGGTCGCTCTCGTACGCGACGCCGCGCAGCTGATCGGGGAGCCGGTCGCGCACCGCGCGGCGTTCGCGCGCGTCGCCGACCAGCAGGAGGAGGTCGGCGCCGGCGTGCTCGAACGCCTGGCCCGCGGCCTCGGCGATCTCCCCGGCGTTCTGCTCCCAGGTGTTCTCGACCTTGAGCTGGAAGTGCCGCTCGGACCAGTCGCTGGAGGTCGTCCGGTGCACCGGGTAATCGGCTCCGCTGACCTGGCCCGCGCTGTCGTGCACCGTGTCGCTGCGCAGCTCGAAGTCGGCACCGGTCCGGTCCACGTACACCACGAGGCAGACGGGGTTCTCGCCCAGCGCGTCCAGCAGGGGGGCCAGCCGGGGCACCGGTGACCAGGTCGCGCCCCGCATCGTGGGCGGCCCGGCGAGCGGGGTGTCCAGGACGACCTCGCCGCCGGTGGCGAAGACGGCGCGGCCCGCGTGGGCCAGCGATTCGCCCGGCCTGCGGAGTGTGCTCAGGGCGTCGTGCACGGCGCGGCAGGTGGCGGCGTCGGCGCCCTGGCCGGACAGCTGGTCGGCCGCGTTCTGCGCCGACAGCTCCTGCTGCTTGGCCGCGTCCTCCGTGCCGTGCGAGACATCGGCGTAGACGGACGCCCAGGGTCCCGGTCGTTCGATGAGCGGTTGCAGGAGCGAGAGTCGCATGGCGCTTCCTCCTCGGAATGGGGCGATCACCAGGTACGGGGCCTCGAAGGAGGGCTTCGCAGGCCGTGGTATTCCGCTCTTGTGGGGCGTCGTCGCCGCGGTGGCTGATGAGGTGGTTCCATCACTCTTCGGGGTGCCCTCTTTGCCACTATTCATGCAGTTCGCCGTCGCTGCACCTCGCCGGTCCGACGGGCCTCTCCAAGGCCGCCACGGCCCCGGAATCACAGGGATTTCGCGGCTCGCCCTTCTGGGCCAGCCGAGGTTTCTCCGCCTCGGATAACGGTTACCTGGCGAGCCGAGACACATGCCCCCAGGCGCCCTCGTCGGCGACTCCAGCGCGGCGCGGAGCGGGAAGGAGCCTTCGGAGATGGCGGACAAGAAGCAGGAGCAACGGGAGCGGTACTACGCGCACGACTCGAGTGACGGGCCACTGACCACCGACCAGGGCGTGCCGGTCGACCACACCGATGACTCCCTCCAGGCGGGCGAACGCGGGCCCACGCTGATGGAGGACTTCCACTTCCGCGAGAAGATCACGCGCTTCGACCACGAGCGGATCCCGGAGCGCGTGGTGCACGCGCGCGGCTCGGGCGCGTACGGCTACTTCCAGCCGTACCGGTCCTGCGCGGAGTTCACCCGGGCCGCGTTCCTGCAGGACCCGGACGTCAAGACGCCGGTGTTCGTCCGCTTCTCCACCGTCCAGGGGCCGCGCGGCTCGGCCGACACGGTGCGGGACGTGCGCGGGTTCGCGACGAAGTTCTACACCTCCGAGGGCAACTACGACCTGGTCGGCAACAACTTCCCGGTCTTCTTCATCCAGGACGGCATCAAGTTCCCCGACTTCGTGCACGCGGTGAAGATGGAGCCGCACAACGAGATGCCCACCGGCGCTTCGGCCCACGACACGCTGTGGGACTTCGTCTCGCTGCAGCCCGAGACGCTGCACACGATCATGTGGCTGATGTCGGACCGCGCGATCCCGCGCAGCTATCGCATGATGCAGGGCTTCGGCGTGCACACCTTCCGCTTCGTGAACGCCCAGGGCAAGGGCACGTTCGTGAAGTTCCACTGGAAGCCCAAGCTCGGCGTGCACTCGCTGGTGTGGGACGAGGCGCAGGAGGCACAGGGCCGCGACCCCGACTTCAACCGCCGCGACCTGTGGGACTGCATCGAGGCCGGCGACTACCCGGAGTACGAACTGGGCGTGCAGCTGGTGCCGGAGGAGGACGAGCACAACTTCGACTTCGACCTGCTCGACGCCACGAAGATCATTCCCGAGGAGCAGGTGCCGGTCCGGCCGATCGGGCGGATGGTGCTCAACCGCAACCCCGACAATTTCTTCGCCGAGACCGAGCAGGTCGCCTTCCACACGGCCAACGTCGTCCCCGGTATCGACTTCACCAACGACCCGCTGCTCCAGGCCCGTAACTTCTCCTACCTGGACACCCAGCTGCTCCGGCTGGGCGGGCCGAACTTCGCGCAGATCCCGGTCAACCTGCCCGTGGCGCCGGTGCGCACCAACCAGCGCGACGGCTTCCACCAGAGCAAGATCCACCGCGGCACCACGAGCTACACCAAGAACTCCCTGGCCGGCGGCTGTCCCGCGGTGGCCGGTGCCGACGAGACGGCCTTCCGGCACCTGACCGAGGCGGTCTCCGGGCACAAGATCCGCAAGCGCAGCGACAGCTTCCAGAACCACTACAGCCAGGCCGCGATGTTCTGGCAGTCCATGACCGAGTGGGAGAAGCAGCACATCGTCGAGGCGTACCGCTTCGAGCTGGGCAAGGTGAACGCGAAGGAGATCCGCCAGCGGGTCGTCGAGCAGCTCGCGCGGGTCGACCACACCCTGGCCGTCTCGGTCGCCGAGGGCATCGGCGTGGCCCCGCCGGAGCGCCAGGAGACCCCCGACGTGACGCCCTCCCCCGCGCTGAGCTTCGAAAGTCTCAAGGGCGACGGCTCGATCGCCACCCGCCAGATCGCCGTCCTCGTCTCGGACGGCGTGGACGCCGACCAGGTCGACACGATCCGCTCCGCGCTCTCGGCGCAGGGCGCAAACGTCGAGGTCCTCGCGCCGCACGACGGCGAGTTCACCGGCTCCGACGGCGTCACCCACCCCGTCGACCGGGCGCTGCCCACCGTCGCCTCGGTCCTCTACGACGCGGTCGTGCTGCCCGGTGACCCCTCGTCCGTGCCCCGCACGGCCCAGGACCCGGCGGTGCTGAAGTTCGTACGGGACTCCTACCGGCACGGCAAGGCGATCGCCGCGCTGGGCACCGGCATCGACGTGCTGAAACTGCTGGAGCCGGCCCGGCTGCGGACCGCCGACGAACACGAACACACCGTCTCCGACGAGGGCGTCGTCACGCACCACCCGGTCGGCCCCGCGAGCGAGCAGTTCGCCCAGGCCTTCATCGAGGCGGTGGGCGCGCACCGGCACTGGAACCGGCCGCCGCTGCGCCGCTGACGCACCGCTTTATCGCCGGCCACCGGCGCCCGCGCGCGCGTCAGCGTCGCGCGCGGCGCCGGTGGCTGGTGTCGCACCAGGGGTAACGCTTGCTGCGCCGGCACCTGCACAGGGCCACGCAGAAGCGGTCGGAGGAGACGACCGTGCCGTCCTCCAGCCGCACCTCGACCGGGCCCTCGATCAGCAGCGGCCCGTCCTTCTGGAGGGTGATGCGGCGTACGGCACGGGGCCCGGCCGGTTCGGACACTTCTTTTTCAGACGCTTCTTTTTCAGACGCTGCGCTCGGCACGGATGACCACCAGCTCTTCCTTCTCCTCGTCGGGTGCCACCAGGCCCTGGCCGTGCAGCCAGCCCTGCCGCGACCGCAGGACCGGTCCGAAGGGCACATAGCGGTGCTCCACCACCACGGCGTCCAGCCCCGCCTCCCGCAGCAGCCGCAGCGTGGGCCCGGTACCGCTGAGCGCCGAGTGCACGAGCAGCAGGGCGCCGCCGGGCGCCAGCAGCCGCGGCGCTTCCCGGCAGATCCGGTCCAGCACCAGCCGCCCGTCGTGCCCGGCGTCCCAGGCCCGCGCGCTGCCGCGCCGGGGCAGCACCGCCTCGGGTGCCGGGACGTAGGGCGGGTTCGTCAGGATCAGGTCGAAGCGCCGCCCGGCCACGGGACCGAAGAGGCTGCCGCGCAGTACGCGTACCGGCAGCCGCGCCAGCCGGGCGTTGAGCCGGGCCGCGAGGACCGCGCGCCAGGAGATGTCGACGGCGGTGACCTCGCCGCCGCGCCGGGCCGCCGCGAGCGCCAGCGCGCCGGTGCCGGTACCGATGTCCAGCACCCGCGCGCCCGGCACCAGCGGCTCGTGCTCCAGCACTTCGGCGAGCAGCGCCGTGTCGTCCTGTGGGGGGTAGACCCCCGGAAGCGTTATCAGAGGCACAAAGCAGAAGTACCCGGATAAATCGCTTTCAGTGGCCGGTGCACGGGAGGGTTACGGTACGTGCGCGAGGTCCGGCCCGAGCGCCACCCGCAGTGACGACTCCCCCGCCCGCCAGGCCGCCAGCAGCCGTGCGCCGAAGCGGTCCTCCAGGAAGCCGGTGGCGTCGATGCCGAAGGCGACGTCCCGCTCCAGGTGCGGCTCGGCCGCCAGCAGCCCGTCCACGACCTCGTGCCGTACGACCTGTTCGTGCACCGCGTCGGCCTCGACGTGCTCGGTGTAGAAGAACTCGGCGGCCGGCCCCGCGCCCGCGCGCCGCATCGCCGCGGCCAGCCGGCGGGAGGCGGGCGAGGAGGTCACCTCGACCGCGGCGAAGTGCCCGACGAGCGCTCCGCGCAGCGCCCGGTGCAGCCCGAAGAGGGACATCAGGTTGACCAGGGCCAGCATCTCCGCGCTGCCCGCGTCGAGGTAGCGCCCGTACGTGGTGTCCAGGCCGAGGTCCGTCATCAGGTCCGCGAAGAGCTGTGCGTGCACCCGCTCGGGGCGCCCGCCGCCGAACTCGTCGAACTCCACCGCGGCCATCCCCGCCTTGGCCCGCCCCCACAGCCGCGGCAGCACCCAGGCGTGCGGATCGGCCTCCTTGAGGTGGTACAGGCTGCGCTGGGCGGCGTACTCGCGCAGCTGAGCGCGGGTGCCGGAGCGTTCCAGCAGGTGCGGGACGCCGTCCCCGCCGACCGGCTCGACCAGCAGCTCGTCCAGCGCCCCGGCCGCGTCCTCGTGCCGCGTGGCGTCGGCCCGCAGCGCGTCGAGGAAGCGCCGCTCCAGTACGGCGCGCAGGCGCAGCAGGTCGGGGTCCCACTCCAGCGCGGGATCCACGCCGGCGAAGCCGCGGTAGTGCAGTTCGTACGCCACGTACAGGGCCAGCTGCAGGTCGTCGCCGTACGGGTCGGCGGTGGCGGCCGCGGCCGCGTCGTCCGCGGCCGGCGGGCCGCCGCCGCGCAGCGCGGTGATCACGGCCGCGGAGACGGGACCCCGGTCCCGGGGCAGCTCGGGACCGGTCGGCTCGTCGCTCATCGCTGTTCTTCACCCCTGACGTCGTCGGTGACTCGCACGGCCACCGGGTGCCCGTCACGCCTGCGGTGTCACGCCTGCGGTGTCACCTCGACGCGCACCAGGCGGCAGCACCGCTGCAGGATGCGGGAGACGTGCATCTGCGAGATGCCGACCTCCTCGGCGATCTGGCTCTGCGTCATGTCGCGGAAGAACCGCAGGTAGAGGATGGCGCGGTCGCGCGGCGGCAGGGCCCGCAGCACCGGCGCCGCGCACATCCGCTCCTCGACCAGCTCCAGCTCCGGATCCTCGTCACCCAGGAAGTCGGCGAGGTGGAAGGAGTGGCCCGCGTCCGTGCTCATGGGGCACTCCAGCGACAGCGCCGTGTACGCCCCCTGCGCCTCCAGGCCCAGCACCACGTCCTCCTCGGACAGGCCGGTGTGCTCGGCCAGGTCGCCGATGGTGAGGGAGCCGGAGCCGTTGCGGAATTCCAGCTGCTCGCGTGCCTGGTGGACGGTGGCCCGCAGCTCCTGCGTGCGGCGCGGCACGTGTACGGCCCACAGGTCGTCCCGGAAGTGCCGTCGCAGCTCACCGAGGATCGTCGGGATCGCGTACGCGGGAAAGGGCGTGCCCGAGGTCGGGTCGAACCGGTCGACGGCCTTGAGCAGGCCGACCGCGGCGACCTGCCGCAGGTCCTCCTCGGTCTCGCCGCGCCCGCTGTAGCGGCGGGCGAGGCGGTTGGCCATCGGCAGCCAGCCGCAGACGATCTCCTCGCGGAGCCGCTTCCTGACCGGCCCGTCCTCCAGCTCGGCCAGCCGGGCGAAGGCGGCGTCGGTGTCCGGAGCATCCTGATGGCGGCGGAGCGCGGTGGTGGCGGCCATGGCCCTTCCCTTCCGTCGGGATTCCGGCACCGGCAGAATCACCGGGAACGGCGGCTTTTGCCGCGCGTTACCGGCTGCCGGGCAGTTGTTGCTTTCCGGCTGAAACACTTGTTTCCGAAACCACCGGCCGGGTACCCGGACATACGAGCACCGCCCGGCGGCGAATCCTCGGCTCACTGCCCACATTTTCTCACTTCGCCGCCCGGCGCACCGTGGGCGCTGCTTTCCGCGGCCGCTCACGGGGGCGGTGCGGCGGAAGCGCCCTGGCAGCACCGTGCGCACACGCCGATGCGGCCCGGAAATCCACGCTCGTCCGAATGTGTGACACGTGTCGTTTCCGGTATTCGCGGGTACCCGGCCGACATGACCAGCTATGAGTCCCTGGCGGCTCCCAACCGCGACCTGCTCGTCGGCATCGGTCCGTTCGTCGTGGGCCTCGTCGTCGTGCTCCTGCTCATCGGTGCCGTGGCCCTCGGCCTGCGGCGCAAGCGGTCGCGGCCGGCCTCCGCCGAAGAACAGCCGAAGACACCCACGGATCCCCGCGGATACGAAACGGGAATGCGCACGGGCGATGAGGTCACGCAGGACGGTCACCGCCGCACTCCGTACGAGTTCGACGGCACGCGCGGTACTCGCCCGGACGAGGAAGGCAAAAAGCCGGGGAAATGGCAGGAGGGCCACAGCGGCTCCTTCGGTAACGGCTGAGGCCCCGGGCGCGCGGCGCCGGGCCGCCGCCCGCCCGTGAAGCGGCCGAGCGCGGAGAACGCGACCGGCCGCGCTTGGCCATGCCCCCGTCCAGCACCTTTCCGTCCGCTCCGCCGAACGGCTGAACAAACCGGCCGGGCGGCGGCGTCGCGGCCCCTTTCCGGATTGTCTCCGAACCGTACCGGTTAGCCATGCAAGGAAGTCATGAGCGGCGGCCGGGCCACGGGCCCCGGAGGGAGTTCGGTGCAGGTGTTCCGACGGCGCGGGGCCCGGCTGGAGGAGCGGGCCGAGGGGGCGGCCGTCACCGCGTTCACCGCCCTCGACCAGCGGCTTCCCCTCGCCGAGGGGGCCAAGGCACTGCTCCGCAAGGCATTCCCCGACCACTGGTCCTTCCTGCTCGGGGAAATCGCGCTCTACAGTTTCGTCGTGCTGGTGATCACCGGCACCTATCTGACACTGTTCTTCGACCCGAGCATGGCGGAGACCGTCTATCACGGCCGGCACATTCCGCTGGACGGCACGCGGATGTCGCACGCGTACGCCTCCACCCTTGACATCAGTTTCGAGGTGCGCGGCGGGCTGCTCATCCGGCAGATTCATCACTGGTCGTCCCTGGTGTTCCTGGCCGCGATCGGCATCCATCTGCTCCGGGTCTTTTTCACCGGGGCCTTCCGGCGGCCGCGCGAGCTGAACTGGATGGTCGGCGTCACGCTTTTCATGCTGGCGATGCTGGAAGGCTTCGCCGGTTACTCCCTGCCGGACGATTCACTGTCCGGCACGGGGCTGCGCACCGCCAATGCCATCGTGACCTCCATTCCCCTCGTCGGCACCTATCTCAATTTCTTCCTCTGGCAGGGCGCGTATCCGGGGACGGCCATCATTCCGCGCCTGTACGTGCTGCACATCCTGCTCATCCCGGGAATCATCATCGCGCTGATCAGCCTGCACCTGTTGCTCGTGGTGACCCTGAAACACACGCACTGGAACAAGCCCGGCCACACCAACAGGAACGTCGTCGGACAGCCGATGGTCCCGCACTTCACCGTGAAGACCACCGGCTTCCTGCTGATGATTTTCGGCGTACTTGCCTGCCTCGGCGCACTGGCCCAGATCAATCCGGTCTGGGATTACGGCCCGTACCGCCCGGATCAGGTGTCCACCGGCGTCCAGCCCGACTGGTACGTGGGATTCCTGGAGGGCGGCCTGCGGCTCATGCCGCCTTTCGAGACGAACCTGTGGGGCCACACGGTCATGTGGAACGTCTTCATTCCCACGCTCGTGCTTCCAGGCCTGCTGTTCGTCTCGCTGTACCTCTATCCCTACTTCGAGCGCTGGGTGACCGGGGACCGCGCCGAGCACCATCTGTGCGACCGGCCGCGGAACCGGCCCACCCGTACCGGGCTCGGCGTGGCCGCGGTCGTCTTCTACGCCGTGCTGCTGCTGGCGGGCGGCAACGACGTCACCGCCTACAGCTTCCGGATCTCGGTCAACGCGCTCACGTGGGTGCTGCGGATCGCCCTCGTCCTCGGGCCGGTCGCCGCCTTCTGGCTCACCAAGCGGCTCTGCCTCGCCCTGCAGGCGGCGGACCGCGAGCTGCTGACCAAGGGCGAGGAGACCGGCGAGGTGACCCAGAGCGTCTACGGCGCGCTGGGCGAAGGGCACACCGGCATCTCCGCCGAGCGGAAGTACGTCATCCTCGTCCGCGACGTACCCGAGCCGCTGCCCCGCCCGGCGGCCGGGCTCACCTCGCGCGGCCGGCGGCTGCGGATCGCGCTGAGCGGCTGGTACTACCGCGATCACGTACCGCTCCCGGCCAGTCCCGAGCAGCGGCTGGAGATCAGCGAGCGCACCGCGAGCCCGGACCGGGAGGCCGCGGAGGCGCCGGACTCCTCCCGGTAGCGCCGGCGTCGGCCGGCTACCGGTCGTTGAACTCGAAGACCATCCCGAAGGCGCCCGCCACCAGCACGCCGAAGCCGATCAGGAAGAGCCACAGCCCGAAGACGATGCCCAGTCCGGCGACCGCCGCGCCCAGCGCGGTCAGCGGCGGGTAGCCGCTCTTGGGCGGGAAGAAGTCCAGCCGGCCGGCCCGGTGCATGACCTCCCCCTGCCGCTCGTCCTCCGGCCGGGGCCCCCTGCGCCGGTGGTTCGTCGCGCAGAAGAAGGACACCACCGCGGCCATCAGGCAGGAGACGGTCAGCGCCGCCACGCCCGCCGGCTCCAGGGAGGTCAGCGCGTAGACGACGTCCACGACGAAGAAGAACCCCGCCGCCCCGCCGAAAAGGTATGCCTCGGCTTTCATCGGCTCTGCTCTCCGTGCGTGTCGGGGGTCGGCTCCACCGTCCCGCGCTCCCCGCCCGGCAGCCGGTACGCCTCGGGATGGTGCAGGTCGAAGGCGGGCGAGTCGGAGCGGACGCGGGGCAGCGCGTGGAAGTTGTGCCGGGGCGGCGGGCAGGAGGTGGCCCATTCCAGCGACCGGCCCCAGCCCCAGGGGTCGTCCACGCCGACCTTCGCCGCGTACTTGGTGGTCTTCCAGACGTTGTAGAGGAACGGCAGCGTGGACAGGCCGAGGAGGAAGGCGCCGACGGAGGAGACGGTGTTGAGGACGGTGAAGCCGTCGGCCGCGAGGTAGTCGGCGTACCGCCGGGGCATGCCTTCCGAGCCCAGCCAGTGCTGGACGAGGAAGGTGGTCTGGAAGCCGACGAAGAGCGTCCAGAAGTGGATCTTCCCCAGCCGTTCGTCGAGCATCCGGCCGGTCAGCTTCGGCCACCAGAAGTAGAAGCCGCCGAACATCGCGAAGACCACCGTCCCGAACAGGACGTAGTGCAGGTGGGCGACGATGAAGTAGGTGTCGGTGACGTGGAAGTCCAGCGGCGGGGAGGCGATCAGGACCCCGCTCAGCCCGCCGAGCAGGAAGGTCACCAGGAAGCCGGCGGCCCACAGCATCGGCGTCTCGAACGACAGCGAGCCCCGCCACATCGTGCCGATCCAGTTGAAGAACTTCACACCGGTGGGCGCGGCGATCAGGAAGGACATCAGCGAGAAGAACGGCAGCAGCACCATGCCGGTGGCGAACATGTGGTGTGCCCAGACGGTCGCCGAGAGCATCGTGATGGCGATGGTCGCGCCGACCATGCCGACATAGCCGAAGATCGGTTTACGGCTGAAGACCGGCACGATCTCGGTGATCACGCCGAAGAACGGCAGCGCCACGATGTAGACCTCGGGGTGCCCGAAGAACCAGAACAGGTGCTGCCAGAGGATCGAGCCGCCGTACGCCGCGTCGAAGACGTGCGCCCCGAATTTGCGGTCCGCGAGCAGCGCGAAGAGCGCGGCGGTCAGGACCGGGAAGGCCAGCAGGGCGAGGATCGAGGTGAAGAGGACGTTCCAGGTGAAGATCGGCATCCGGAACATCGTCATGCCGGGCGCGCGCAGGGTCATGATGGTCGCGATGAAGTTCACCGAGCCCAGCGTCGTGCTGAGCCCGGACAGGATCAGGCCCATCGCCCACAGGTCACCGCCCTCCCCCGGCGTCCGGACGGCGCCGTTGAGCGGTGCGTACGCGAACCAGCCGAAGGACGCCGCGCCCTGCGGGGTGAGGAAGCCGGAGACGACCATCAGGCCGCCGAAGAGGAACAGCCAGTAGGTCAGCGCGTTCAGCCGGGGGAAGGCGACGTCCGGCGCGCCGATCTGCAGTGGCATGACGGCGTTGGCGAAGCCGGCGAACATCGGCGTCGCGAAGAGCAGCATCATGATCGTGCCGTGGATGGTGAACAGCTGGTTGTACTGCTCGGCCGTGACCAGCTGCAGTCCGGGGCGGGCCAGTTCGGTCCGCATCAGCATGGCCAGCAACCCCGCGAACAGGAAGAACGCGAAGGCGGTCACGAGGTAGAGGTTGCCGATCACCTTGTGGTCGGTGGTGGTCAGCCAGCCGCGGATCCGGCTGCCGGTCTCGATCCGGCGCCTCGCGGCGGCTGCCGCGCGCGCCTGCCGCTCAACGTGGACCACCGATAGCCTCCGTCCGACCGGTCCGACATCCGCCAGCCTGACATCACCGGCGGCGTTTGCCGCGGTCCGCAGCGCCCCGCGGCCGGCCGCCACCCGTAAGGAGCACCCACGGTTCGGCTCACGGTCAGGTCATCGGCACCTCTTGGTCACGTAATGATCGCGAGGCGGGGTTTCGCTGCGTGCGCAGACGCCGCAAGAATTACTTCGCGCACCATGCGTCTCTCGTGCCCCCCACCTGACGAAGAGGTCACCCGCCCATGTCGCATCTGGACCGCCGCCGCTTCCTGCAACTCGCCGGAGGCACCGCGGCCTTCACCGCGCTGTCGGGCAGCATCGCCCGCGCCGCCGCGATCCCGGCACAGCACCGCTCCGGCACCATCGACGACGTCGAGCACATCGTCGTACTGATGCAGGAGAACCGGTCCTTCGACCACTACTTCGGCTCGCTGCGCGGCGTGCGCGGCTTCGGCGACCCGCGCCCGGTGAACCTGGCGAGCGGCAAGTCGGTCTGGCACCAGCCGGACGGCACGAAGGAGGTGCTGCCGTTCCGGCCGGACGCCGACGACCTGGGCCTGCAGTTCATCCAGGACCTCAACCACGACTGGGCGGGCAGCCACAAGGCGTGGAACAACGGCAAGTACGACCAGTGGATACCCGCCAAGTCGGCGACGACCATGGCGTATCTGACGCGCGAGGACATCCCGTTCCACTACGCGCTCGCCGACACCTTCACCATCTGCGACGCGTACCACTGCTCACTGATCGGCTCCACCGACCCCAACCGCTACTACCTGTGGTCCGGGTACACCGGCAACGACGGCAGCGGCGGCGGCCCGGTCCTCGGCAACGAGGAGGCCGGATACAGCTGGACCACCTACCCCGAGCGGCTGGAGAAGGCCGGCGTCTCCTGGAAGATCTACCAGGACATCGGCGACGGGCTCGACGCGAACGGCAAGTGGGGCTGGATCGACGACGCGTACCGGGGCACGTACGGCGACAACTCGCTGCTGTACTTCAACCAGTACCGCAACGCCAAGCCCGGCGACCCGCTGTACGACAAGGCCCGCACCGGCACGAACGTCAAGAAGGGCGACGGCCTCTTCGATCAGCTCAAGGCCGACGTCAAGGGCGGGAAGCTGCCCAAGATCTCCTGGATCGTGGCCCCCGAGGCGTTCACCGAGCACCCCAACTGGCCCGCGAATTACGGCGCCTGGTACGTCTCCCAGGTCCTGGACGCGCTCACCTCCGACCCCGAGGTGTGGAGCAAGACCGCGCTGTTCCTGACCTACGACGAGAACGACGGCTTCTTCGACCACGTCGTGCCGCCGTACCCGCCGTCCTCCGACTCCCAGGGCCGCTCCACCGTGGACGTCGGCCCGGACCTCTACAAGGGCGGCAAGGGGTACGCGGCGGGCCCGTACGGCCTGGGCCAGCGGGTGCCGATGCTGGTCCTCTCGCCCTGGAGCAAGGGCGGCTACGTCTGCTCCGAGACCTTCGACCACACCTCCGTGATCCGCTTCATGGAGCGCCGTTTCGGCGTCCACGAGCCGAACATCTCGCCCTGGCGCCGGTCCGTCTGCGGCGACCTGACCTCGGCCTTCGACTTCGCGCAGCCGGACACCCGGCCGGCCGACCTGCCGGACACCGAGGGCTACCGCCCGCCGGACGGTGACCGGCACCCCGACTACGTCCCCAAGCCTCCGGCCAACCCCTCCCTCCCCCGCCAGGAGAAGGGCTCCCGCCCGGCCCGCGCCCTGCCCTACGCCCCGCACGCCGACGGCTCGGCCGACGCCGCGGCCGGGAAGTACACGCTTACCCTCAGCGGCGGCGACAAGACGGGCGCGGCCTTCTACGTGACCGCGGGGAACCGCGGCGACGGCCCCTGGACGTACACCGCGGCGGCCGGCAAGCCGGTCACCGACACCTGGAACACCGCCTACTCCAAGGGCGTCTACGACCTCTCGGTCTTCGGCCCGAACGGCTTCCTGCGCGTCTTCAAGGGGCCCGGCAAGGCAGCGGGCCCGGAGGTGACGGCCCGCCACGACGCCACCACCGGCAATGTGAAGCTCAGCTTCACCAACACCGCCCGCTCCGACGTGGACCTCACCCTGGCCAACGCCTACGGCGGTCCCGACGAGACCTTCAAGGTCCGGGCCGGCGCCACCGTCACCCACACCGTCGACCTGCGCCCGAGCAAGCGCTGGTACGACCTGACGGTGACCTCCGAGGCCGATGCGACGTTCCTGCGCCGCTTCGCCGGCCATGTCGAGACCGGCGAGGCGGGCGTGAGCGACCCGGCGATCCTCACGGCCTGACGGGCACGTCCGGCACCGGACCGGGACACTCTTGCGTCGGTTCGGTAACGGTGGGGGAATTGTCTTGGTTCGGCTGTGCAAAAGTTGCTTAAAGTAACAATGAGATGGCCCTGGCTGATGCCGATCGCCGGGGCCGTCCGTACGCGAGGGGACTGACGAACGGGAGCGGGGGCGCGTGGTGACAGCGGGGCGGGTCGTGAAGGGGCGCAGGCACCCTGCCACCGTGGCCCTGGGCGCCCTCCCCTATGCGGTGATGGCCGTGGTCACGCTGGCCGACCTCACGGCCGGGCCGGCCGCCGGCTTCCTGCCGCTGGTCTCGCTCGGCCCGGCCTTCGCCGGGCTGACCGGCGGCCGGCGGCGCACGGCGCTGATCGGCGTCCTCTCCTTCGTGCTGCGCCTCGTCCTCGGGGTGTACGACGGGCTCTTCTCCGGGCGCCGGGGCTACACCGCCCTGCTCTCGGTCGCCGGGGTCACGGTCGCCGGCGTGGTGGCCGCGGTGATGCGGCAGCGCCGGGAGGCCGAGCTGGCGAACGTACGGTCCATCGCCGAGGTCGCGCAGCGCGTTCTGCTGCGTGCCGTGCCGCGCCGCGCGGGCCGGCTGAGCATGGCGGTCTCGTACACCTCCGCGGTCGCCGATGCACGGATCGGCGGGGACCTGTACGAGGTGGTGGCCTCGCCGTACGGCGTGCGGACGCTCATCGGGGACGTGCAGGGCAAGGGCCTGGAGGCGGTGGAGACGGCCGCGGTGGTCGTCGGCGCCTTCCGGGAGGCCGCGTACGACGAACCGGACCTGGCCGCCGTCGGCGCCCGGCTCGAACGCGCCCTGGAACGGCATCTGCCGGACGAGAAGTTCGTGACCGCGGTGCTCGCCGAGACCGGCGCGGGGACGATGACGCTGCTGAACTACGGCCACCCCGCGCCGCTGGTGGTCCGCCCGGACGGCGGGGTGGCCTACCTGGAGCCGCCGGGCCGCGCCCTGCCGCTGGGCCTCACCGCGCACGGGGAGGAGGGGCCGGAGCCGTACGACGTCGGGTTCGCGCCCGGCGACCAGGTGCTCTTCTACACGGACGGGGTCACCGAGGCGCGGGACGGCGGCGGTCGGTTCTATCCGCTGGACGAGCGCGCCGCGCTGCTCAAGGAACCGGACCCGCAGGCCGCCGTGGACGCCATCCGCGCGGACCTGGTGGCCCACACCGGCGGCCCGCTGCACGACGACGCCGCGATGCTCCTGGTGCGGTACCGCACGAGCTGACCCGGCCGCGCGCACGGTGACCCGGCATCAGAATTGCGTAAAGATTGCCGGGATCCGGCAATGACGTTTTCGGTGAGCAGCTGAAAACATGGCGTTGACCAGGAAAGAATGCGCAACGGGGGAGGTATTCCGATGGCCTGGTTTCTCGGTCTCGGCATCGCAGGCATCGTGGTGCTGGCCCTCTCGCTCGTCCTCGACGGGGTGCTGGAAGGGCTCTTCGGCGGCCTCGGCGTGCTCGACGGCCTCTTCGACGGGCTGCTGTCGCTGCCGGTGATCGCCGGATTCGTCTCGATGCTCGGCTTCGGAGGCGCGCTCGTACTGGGCACCACCGGCCTCGGGGCCGGCCCGGCCGCCGCGGCCGGCACCCTCGCCGGCCTCGCCGCCGGCTGGCTGACCTGGCGCGCCTGCCGGGCGCTGATGCGCGATCAGACCGTGGCGACCCCACGCGGGGACGACCTCGTCGGGACCGCGGGCTCGGTCGTCACCGCCATCCCGGCCGACGGCTACGGCGAGGTACTGCTGCGGCTCGCGGGCCAGCCGGTGAAGCTCGCGGCCCGCGGCGACGCGCCCATCGAGCGCGGCGCCGAGATCTGGGTCGCGGCCGCGCTGTCACCGACGTCGGTGGAGGTCCGCGCCGTCGAGCGCTGACCCCTGCGCACCGGACATCCACTCCCGCGTACTTCTCACCCACTGCGTACTTCTCACCAACCGAACCGATCTGCCGTCCGTCCTACGGGGGCAGGGGGGAATTCACCATGAGTCCAGTCCTCACGGCGGTGGCAGGCATCGTCGTCCTCGTCGCACTCCTCGCGCTGGTCGTCATCACGCGCTACAAAGTCGCCGGGCCCAGCGAGGCGTTCATCGTCACCGGCCGGCGCGGCAAGCAGTCCACCGACCCGGAGACCGGCCGGGTCTTCACCGACAACAGCGGCCAGAAGGTCGTGGTCGGCGGCGGCGTCTTCGTCGTGCCGTTCGTGCAGCAGAAGTTCACCCTCGACCTGTCCAGCCGGCACATCCCGGTCGCGGTGCGCGGCGCGGTGACCCTGCGCGGCGTGAAGGGCAACCTCGAAGGCGTCGCGATCGTCAAGGTCGGCGGCACCGAGGACTGCATCCGGGCCGCGGCCCAGCGGTTCCTGCAGCAGCAGGACGAGATCGTCGGCTTCACGCAGGAGGTGCTCTCGGGCGCGCTGCGGGCCATCGTGGGCCGGATGTCCGTGGAGGACGTCATCCGGGACCGGGCCGCGTTCGCCGGGCAGGTCGCCGAGGAGGCCGAGGCCAGCCTGTCCGGGCAGGGCCTGGTGCTGGACGCCTTCCAGATCCACGACATCACCACCGAGGGCTCGTACCTGGAGGACCTCGGCCGCCCCGAGGCCGCCCGCGCCAAGCAGGAGGCCGACATCGCGGAGGCGGTGGCCCGGCGCGCGGCCGAGCAGGCCCGGCTGAAGGCCGAGGAGGAGATCGCGGTCGCGCAGCGGACGTTCGCGCTGCGGCAGGCGGAGATCAAGGCAGAGACGGACGAGGCAGCGGCGCGGGCCGACGCGGCCGGACCGCTCGCCGAGGCGGCGCGCCGCCAGGAGGTCCTCGCCGAGCAGGAGAAGGTCGCGCAGCGGCAGGCCGCGCTGACCGACCGCGAGCTGGACACCAAGGTGCGCAAGCCCGCCGACGCCGCCCGCTACCAGGCCGAGCAGGAGGCCGAGGCGCGCCGGATCGCCTCGGTCAAGGAGGCCGAGGCGGCCGCCGAGCGGGCCCGGCTCACCGGTGAGGGCGAGAAGGCACAGCGTGCGGCGCTCGCCGACGCGGTACGCCTGGAAGGCGAGGCGGAGGCCGCCGCGATCGGCGCGAAGGGCGCGGCGGAGGCCGAGGCCATGCAGAAGAAGGCGGACGCGTTCGCGCAGTACGGTGACGCGGCGGTGCTGCAAATGCTCGTGGAGGTGCTGCCGGAGGTGGTCGGCAAGGCGTCCGAGCCGCTGGCCGCCGTGGACAAGATGACCGTGATCTCCACGGACGGCGCCGGCCGGCTCCCCCGGGCGGTCGCCGACAACGTGGCACAGGGCGTCGAACTGCTCGGCTCCACGACCGGGATCGACCTCCCGGCGCTCCTCAAGGGGATCACCGAAGGCCGGGGCGCCCCGGTGCCGGCGCCGGCCAACGGCAGTACGGCCGCCGCCAACGGAAAGATCGACATCACCGAGTAGACCGGCGTCGGCGAGCAGACCGGCAAGAGCGAGTAGACCGGCATCTGCGAGCGGGACCCGCGCACAGGAACGGCCGCGGCGGTGGCGCTGTCACCACAGGGACTGCGCCACCGCCGCGCCCACGAAGGCGGAGCCGAGGCCGGCCACCACGCTCCCCGCCGCGTTGGCCACGGCGAAGAAGCGCGCGCCGCCCTCGGCCAGCCGCAGCGTCTCGTAGGAGAACGTCGAGTACGTGGTCAACGCGCCGCACAGGCCGGTGCCGAGCAGCAGCTGTACCTGGGAGGACGCCCCGCCGGCGGTCACCGCGCCGGTCACCAGCCCCAGTACCAGGCAGCCGACGACGTTGACGGTGAAGGTGCCCCAGGGGAACACCGTGTCGTGGCGGGACTGGACGGCCCGGTCGGTGAGGTAGCGCAGCGGGGCCCCGGCCATGGCCCCGACGATCACGAGCAGCCAGTTCACCGCGCACGGCCCCCTTCACCGCGGTCGCGGCCGGTGTACCGGACGACCTCGCACGCGTCGACGACGACCAGCCCCTCGCCGACCACCTCGTCCAGCTGCGGCAGGAAGTCCCGTACCCGGTCCTCGGCATCGACGATCACGACGGCCACCGGCAGGTCCTCGCTCAGGGACAGCAGCCGGCTCGTGTGGATCACCGAGGAGGCGCCGAACCCCTCGATGCCGCGGAAGACGGAGGCCCCCGCGAGGCCCGCACGGTGGGCCCGGTGCACGATCTCGGAGTACACCGGCCGGTGGTGCCAGGTGTCGTTCTCGCCGACGAGGACGGTGACGCGCAGGACGGAGCCGGTGAGCCTCACTGCTGCCTCCAGGAGATGACACGGCGGGTGCCTGCGGCGGCGGTCGACACCGCCACCAGGGCCGCGAGCAGGGTCAGTGCCAGATACGCCAGGCCGGTGGCGGCCGCCCCGTGCGCGACCAGGCGCTGGATGTCCACGGCGTACGTGGAGAAGGTCGTGAAGCCGCCGAGCACGCCGGTACCGAAGAAGGGGCGGAGCAGGCGGTGCGCGGACCGGGCCTCGCTGATCACGACCATGAAGACGCCGATGACCGCGCAGCCGAGCACGTTGACGGCCAGCGTCGTCCACGGGAAGGCGCCGGCGGGGGTGGGCCACAGGAGCGCGGCGCCGTAGCGCGCCGCCGCTCCGACGCCGCCGCCGAGCGCGACGGCGG
>NZ_JBEPFC010000083.1:0-30166 GCF_040301705.1 Streptomyces sp. NPDC000151
CCGCCGCCGCAGGCCCCCGGTCAGCCGCCGCAGGGGCCCCCGCCCGGTCCGTACGGCGCGCAGCCCGGTTACGGCTACCCGGCCCAGGGCCCGGGCTACGGCTACCCGCAGCAGCCCGGTCAGCCCGGTCAGCCCGGTCAGCCCGGTCAGCCCGGTCAGCCCGGTCAGCCCGGCGCCCCCGGCCCGTACGGCGCCCCCTACCCGCCCGCCGCGCAGTTCCCCGGCGGCGGCATGCCCCCGCAGGGCGGAGGCGGCAATCAGCAGCGCACCCGCATCATGATCGTCGTCGCCGCGGTGGTCGCGGTCGCGCTGATCGTGGGCGGCGGCGTGTGGTTCGCCAACAGCGGCGGCGGTGACGAGCCGGCGCCGAACGCCAACGGCGGCGGCCAGGGCGGCGCCGGCGGCGGCAAGGGCGGAGACGCGCCGGTGGTGCTCAAGGGCGGCAAGGTCGCGCTGAACCCCGAGACCAAGCCCGGCAGTTCCACGGGCAAGCTGCTCTTCAACGTGCCGATGCCCTCGCCGGACAAGTCGGTGGTGACGATGAACGGCGCCTGGGCGACGGCGAAGACGTACGCCAAGGTAGGCAAGGGCGAGATCGTCGGCTACGACCTGGACGCGAAGAAGCCGAAGTACAAGCTCCCCATGGACGGCATCGTCTGCGGCGCCTCGCCGTACGCCACCGAGGAGGGCAAGGCCGCGGTCGTCTTCGAGGCCGGCCCGCGCAAGGGGGAGAACGAGCGCGAGCCCTGCAGTCGGATCGCGCTGCTGGACATCGACTCCGGCAAGTTCGACTGGACGAAGACGATGCCCGGCGGCGACCAGGCCTCCAGCATCGGCATGGGCGTCACCTTCAGCCAGGGCGCGGTCGTCGCCTCCTGGCCGGGCAACGGCGAAGCCGCGTACGACATCTCCGGCAAGGAGCTGTGGCACAAGCGCGACAACGGCAACGACCCCTCGATGCAGTGCCTGGACCGGGGCATCGGCGGCGGCAAGAAGCTCGTCGCGATCCTGCGCTGCGGTGAGTACGGCTCGCAGACCACCCAGGTCCAGGAGATCGACCCGGCCACCGGCAAGCCCAAGTGGACCTACGACGCGCCCAAGGGCGTGCAGAGCGCCGAGGTGGTCTCCACCAACGGCCCGGTCGTCATCGGCATCGCCGCCGGCGAGCCCAGTATCACGGACATGGTCGTCATCGACGACTCGGGCAAGCAGCAGGCACAGATCCCGCTGCAGGACGACAAGTACAAGCCCAACTGCGGCATCACCGGCGGCGTGGAGCGCTGCGTCACCGCCACGGCGGACGACAAGTACCTCTACATGCCCTCCAAGCCGCACGACGCGGTGGGCGGCGACACCTTCGACAACCAGAACGAAATCGTCGCCTTCGACCTGAAGACCGGGTCGGCGACCTGGAAGGCGTCCTCGGAGGTCAACCAGGAGATCGCGCCCCTGCGGATGGCCGGCGACAAGCTCATCGCCTACCAGGACGGCTACAGCGACAAGGGCGGCCAGGTCCTCAGCATCGACCCGGCCCAGCAGGGCAAGAAGACGGTCTTCCTCAACCTCCCGAAGGAGACCGCCGACGCGGCCCGCTCGCTGCGCCCCGGCATGACCCGCGCGGTGTACGAGCACGGCCGGCTGTTCCTGAACCAGGACATCATGTCCGGCACCAAGTACGGCCTGGGTGACGGGAAGTACCTGGGCCTGGCCTTCGGCAGCTGAGAAACCGCAGGCCCGAGGGCCTGTCCGGCGGCCCCGTCCTACCTCGCGTAGGGCGGGGCCGCCGTCGTTCTCCGGGGCGTCGGCGGCGCAGGTGGTGCGCCGGAGTGCGGTGTGCCGGGTTCCGGTACCGTGCCTGCCCACCTCTGGAAGAAAATGATCGGCGTCGGGCGGCAAGTGGCCCAGAATGGCCGGGATTTCAGCATTCCGACGGGCTTCTGCCCGGTAGGGGGCGCGCGATGTCGAACAAGCGTGTAGCTTCCGGATGCAAAGGGGCCCGGCGAGGGCCGGGGGGCTGGGTTCGCCGGGGAATGGGGGGTTGCTGAATGGGCGTGCGGCTCATGGTGGTCGACGACCACCGCCTGCTCGCCGAGGCGCTCGCCTCGGCACTGAAGTTGCGCGGGCACAGGGTGCTCGCGGCGGCCGCGCCGAGTGCCGGGGCGGCGGATCTGGTGGTGAGCAGAGCGCCGGAGGTGTGCCTCCTGGGGACGGCAGCGCCCGCCGAGCCGGGGGCCTTCGACCCGGTGGTACGGATCAAGAAGGAGCGGCCCCAGGTGGCGGTCGTGGTGCTCGGTCCGGTGCCCAACCCGCGGGGCATCGCCGCGGCGTTCGCCGCCGGTGCTTCCGGTTACGTCCGCCACGACGAGCGGATCGAGGGCGTGGAGCGGGCGATGATGAAGGCCAGGGCGGGCGAGGCGGCGATCGCCCCGGCCCTGCTCCAGCAGGCCTTCGAGGAGCTGCTGCATCCGGCGGCGCAGCCCGACGACGAGGGCGCCCGGCTGCTGCAGATGCTGACCCCGCGCGAGGTGGAGGTGCTGGTCCGGGTCGCCGAGGGCGAGGACACCCGGCTCATCGCGGCCGGTATGGGCATCGCGCCGAGCACGGCACGTACGCACGTGCAGCGGGTGCTGATGAAGCTCGGGGTGGGCTCGCGGCTGGAGGCGGCGGCGCTGGCGGCCCGTACGGGCCTGCTGGACCGGGCCGCGATCAGCAACGCGAACAACAACGCGGCGGGGCCGCAGCAGGCCCCGCCGCAGTGAATCCGCGTCGGGTCAGTCCGACGCGCCGGTCGTGGCGCCGGTCTCCTCGGGGGCCGGCGCCTCGGCCGGGCGCAGCTTCATCCACGCCAGGAAGAACAGGCCGAGGACGAGCATCCCGAGGCCGGTCCAGAGGTTGATGTTGATGTCCTGGGCCTTCTTCAGGTCCGCGTCGGACGCCGTGATGCCGGCGATCGTGACGATCACGCCGTAGACGACGAAGAGTCCGCCGATGATGCGGCGTACGTCGAAGAGCCGGGCCGCCGTCGCGGACTTGGCCTCCAGCTCCTCGACCTCGTGCTGGTAGTCACTCATGGTGTGCTCCTTACGGCCCTTAGAAGGAGAAGGGGATGTAGCAGAGGGCGGCGAGGACGACCGCGCTCCAGCCCAGCAGGGCGGGCTTGCGGTACCACGCGTCGTCACCCTCGGCGGGCAGCTCCTCCATGCCGGGCGAGCGGGTGCCGTAGACCAGACCGGCCAGCGACTCCGCGGACTTGGGCTTGGTGACCAGGGTGATCACGAACATCACCACGGCGCCGACGACGAACGCCACGATCGAGGAGACGAAGTTGGCCCCCTGGTCGGAGGGGATCGAGATGACGCCCTGCTTGTAGAACCAGAAGTAGTTGACCATCGCGGCGACGGTGCCGGAGAGCAGGCCCCAGAAGCCGGCGGCGGCGCTGGTCCGCTTCCAGAACATGCCGATGATGAAGACCACGAACAGCGGGACGTTGAAGAACGAGAACAGCGTCTGCAGGTAGTTCATGATGTTGCTGAACGAGGACGCGATGAACGCGGTCCCCATGCCGATCAGCACGCCCACCGCGGTGACCACCCGGCCGGTCTTCAGGTAGTACGCGTCCTCGCGGCCCTTCTTCAGGTACGCGCCCCAGATGTCGTTGGTGAAGACCGTGTTGAACGAGGAGACGTTGGCGGCCATACCGGCCATGAACGCGGCGAGCAGGCCGGTCACGGCGATGCCGAGGACGCCGTTGGGCAGCAGGTCGCGCATCAGCACGGGGATGGCGTCGTTGTACTGCAGGCCGCTCTTGGTCTTGCCCAGCGAGGGCTCCATGACCAGCGCGATCAGGCCCGGCACCACCACGACCAGCGGGATGAAGATCTTGGGGAAGGCGGCGATGAGCGGGGTGCGCTTGGCGGCGGAGCCGTTCTTCGCGGACAGCGCGCGCTGCACCTCGGCGAAGTTGGTGGTCCAGTACCCGAAGCTCATCACGAAGCCGAGGCCGAGCACGATCGTCAGCCAGTTGGCGCCCAGCGGGTTGGACTCGCCGATGCCGGTGCCGCCCCAGGCGGTGAGGAAGTCACCGCCGTGGGAGTCGGTGAGGCTGCTGGTGAGCCCGTCCCAGCCGCCGACGCGCTTGAGGCCGACGATGGTCAGCGGGATCAGCGCGGCGAGGATGACGAAGAACTGCAGGACCTCGTTGTAGATCGCGGAGGACAGGCCGCCGATGGTGATGTACGCGAGGACGAAGAAGCCGGCGACGACGATGGCCACCCACTCCGGCCAGCCCAGCAGCGCCTCCAGCACGATCGCCATCGCGTAGAGGTTCACGCCCGCGATCAGCACGGAGGAGACCGCGAAGATGATCGAGGACAGCAGGTGCGAGGACGGCCCGAAGCGGTGCAGCAGGAACTCCGGTACGGAGCGGACCTTGGAGCCGTAGTAGAAGGGCATCATCACCAGGCCGAGGAAGACCATGGCGGGGATGGCGCCGATCCAGTACCAGTGCACGGTGTACGCGCCGTACTGCGCGCCGTTGGCGGCCATGCCGAGGATCTCGGTGGCGCCGAGGTTGGCGGCGACGAACGCGAGGCCGGTCACCCACGCGGGCAGCGACCGGCCGGAGAGGAAGAAGTCCAGGCTGGTCTTCACGCTGCGCTTGGCGGCGAAGCCGATGCCCAGGACGACGGCGAAGTAGATCGCCAGGATGGTGTAGTCGAGCCCGTTGGTAGGGAGGCGTAGCCCTTCGGCCATCGTGATCATGGGGTCTCGCTTCGTTGCGTGGCGCCGGTGGCTTGAACGAGCAGAAAGTTACGCGCGGTCGCTCGGAAACTGAACACTTTTGTTGGTTTTGTTTGTTGGATCGTGATCGAGTGACTCCCTTGGTGACGCTGGGTGCTACGGACGCATCGCTCCGTCCCCGGCGTTGACGGGACTGTTGGCTCGTGGTTCATTATGTTTGTTTGTGTTTGGTCGTCTGCCGAGGATTTCTGGCGAGGAGCAACAGTGAAGAAGACGTCCACGCGGCTCGCGGACGGCCGGGAGCTCATCTACTACGACTCCCGCGACGACGTCGTGCGCGACGCCGTCGACGAGCGCCCCCTCCCGCAGGTCACCACCGCCTCCGAGATCCGTCACGACCGCCTCCTCGGCGACTCCGTCGCCGTCGCCTCGCACCGCCAGGGCCGGACCTACCACCCGCCGGCCGACGAGTGCCCGCTGTGCCCCTCGCGCGAGGGCCGGCTCTCGGAGATCCCCGCCGCCGACTACGACGTCGCGGTCTTCGAGAACCGCTTCCCCTCGCTCGCCGGCTCCACCGGCCGCTGCGAGGTCGTCTGCTTCACCTCCGACCACCACGCCTCCTTCGCCGACCTCACCGAGGAGCAGGCCGCGGTGGTCCTGGAGGCGTGGACCGACCGCACCGCCGAGCTCTCCGAGCTCCCGGACGTCGAGCAGGTCTTCTGCTTCGAGAACCGCGGCGCCGAGATCGGCGTGACCCTCGGCCACCCGCACGGCCAGATCTACGCCTACCCCTTCGTCACGCCCCGCACCGAGCGGATGCTCGCCTCGGCCGCCGCGCACCGGGAGCGTACCGGCGGCCGCAACCTCTTCGACGACGTCGTGGCCGACGAGCTCGCCGACGGCAGCCGCGTCGTCCTGGAGGGCGAGCACTGGGTGGCCTTCGTCCCGTACGCGGCGCACTGGCCGTACGAGGTGCACCTCTACCCGCGGCGCCGGGTCCCCGACCTGCTCGCGCTGGACGAGGCGGCCCGCACAGAATTCCCACAGCTCTACCTGGAAGTCTTGCGACGGTTCGACCGGATCTTCGGGGAAGGGGAGCCGCCGACGCCGTACATCGCCGGCTGGCACCAGGCGCCGGTGCGCACCCCGCACCGCGCCGACTTCGCCCTCCACCTAGAGCTCTTCACCATCCGACGCACTCCCGGCAAGCTGAAGTTTCTCGCGGGTTCCGAATCCGGCATGAATGTGTTCATCAACGATGTGCCGCCGGAAGCCGCGGCGCAGCGACTGCGAGAGGTAGCGAGCGCGTGAGCAAGAAGTACCTGGTCACCGGCGGAGCGGGATACGTCGGCAGCGTCGTGGCGGCACACCTTCTGGAGGCCGGCCACCAGGTGGTCGTCCTGGACGACCTGTCCACCGGCCACCGCGTCGGCGTCCCCGAGGGCGCGGAGTTCATCGAGGGCCGGGTCCAGGACGCGGCCAAATGGCTGGACCGCTCCTTCGACGGCGTGCTGCACTTCGCCGCGTTCTCGCAGGTCGGCGAGTCCGTCGTGGACCCCGAGAAGTACTGGCGGAACAACGTCGGCGGCACCATGGACCTGCTCGCGGCGATGCGCGTCGCGGGCGTGCGCACCCTGGTGTTCTCCTCGACGGCCGCGACGTACGGCGAGCCGACGGCCACGCCGATCACCGAGGCTGCCGAGACCGCGCCGACCAGCCCGTACGGCGCGAGCAAGCTGGCCGTGGACCACATGATCAGCGGCGAGTGCGCGGCGCACGGCCTGGCGGCCGTGTCCCTCCGCTACTTCAACGTGGCGGGCGCCTACGGGGCCTGCGGCGAGCGGCACGACCCCGAGTCGCACCTCATCCCGCTCGTCCTCCAGGTCGCCCAGGGCCGCCGCGAGTCGATCTCCGTCTTCGGCGACGACTACCCCACGCCGGACGGCACCTGCATCCGCGACTACATCCACGTCGCCGACCTCGCCGAGGCCCATCTGCTGGCCCTGGACGCCGCCGTCGCGGGCGAGCACTTGATCTGCAACCTCGGCAACGGCAACGGCTTCTCCGTCCGCGAGGTCATCGAGACCGTCCGCACGGTCACCGGACACCCGATCCCCGAGGTCGTGGCCCCGCGCCGCGGCGGCGATCCGGCGGTCCTGGTCGCCTCGGCCCAGACCGCCATCGACCGCCTGGGCTGGCAGCCGCGCCGCGCGGACCTGTCGGAGATCGTGGCGGACGCGTGGGCGTTCGCCAATTCATAGCCTTTTCAAGCCCGTCCGGCAATCCAAGCCCGTCCGGCAATCCAAGCCCGTCCGGCGATTGAGGACCGGGGTCCGGGGCGGAGCCCCGGCTTCCCCAGGACAAGGGAGTCCGAGTGACACACACGCAGCCCGGCGCAGCCGGCACCGCAGCCGCCTTCCGCGAGGTCTACGGAACCGCCCCCGAAGGGGTATGGGCGGCGCCCGGACGGGTCAACCTGATCGGTGAGCACACCGACTACAACGACGGCTTCGTCATGCCGCTGGCCCTCCCGCACACCACGACGGCCGCCGCCGCGCCCCGTACCGACGGCGTGCTGCGCCTGCACTCCGGCAACGTCAAGGGCGGCATCGTCGAGCTGCGCACCGACGACCTGCGGCCGGCGCCCGACGGCGGCTGGGCGGCGTACCCGGCCGGTGTCCTGTGGGCGATGCGGGAGGCCGGACTCCCGGTGGGCGGCGGCGCCGACCTGCACTTCGACTCCGTCGTCCCCACCGGCGCCGGGCTGTCCTCCTCCGCGGCCCTGGAGGTCGCCACGGCCCTGGCGCTGAACGACCTGTACGGCCTGGGCCTGGACGGCCAGGAGCTGGCCCGGCTGGCCCAGCGCGCCGAGAACGCCTTCGTCGGCGTGCCCTGCGGGATCATGGACCAGACCGCCTCGGCCTGCTGCACCGAAGGCCATGCCCTCCTCTTGGACACCCGCGACCTCACCCGCCGCCAGGTCCCCTTCGACCTCGCCGCGGCCGGGCTGCGCCTCCTCGTCGTCGACACCCGCGTGCAGCACGAGCTGGGTGACGGCGCGTACGCCGAACGCCGCGCCGGCTGTGAGCGGGCCGCGCGGGCATTGGGCGTACGCGCCCTGCGCGATGTGGCGTACGACGGCCTGCGCCAGGCGCTGGAGTCGCTGGCGGACGAGGCCGCCGTGCGGCCCCTGGTACGGCACATCGTGACCGAGAACCGGCGGGTGCAGGACGTCATGGCGCGCCTTGAGGCGGGCGACCCGCGCGGCATCGGCCCGCTGCTGACGGCCGGGCACGCCTCGCTCCGCGACGACTTCGCCGTGTCCTGCGCCGAGCTGGACCTCGTGGTGGAGGCGGCGAACGAGGCCGGCGCGCTGGGCGCCCGGATGACCGGCGGCGGCTTCGGCGGGTCGGCGATCGTGCTGGTGGAAGAGGCGGCGGCGGAGACCGTGGGCAAGGCGGTCACCGAGGCGTTCGCGGCGGCCGGGCACGCCGCGCCGCGGATCTTCACCGCCGTGCCGAGCGCGGGGGCCCGGCGGCTGGCGTGAACCGGGCGGCGGCGGGGGCGCGAAAGCGCGCCCCCGCACATCCCTGATGCGCTGTCAGCCGGTCCGCGCGACTGGCCGATTGCCCCGTCGGCGTCCGGCGGTAACGGGCCGGAATGAGCCGATCACCCGCTACTGGTGCCTCGTGGTGAGCAGCCTGCCCCACCCTGAACACATGGGTCGGGCAGTTTTGCCAATCGGCTTCCGTTGCCGGACCCCGTACGTACGCTGAACAGAGCACCGGTGGGGGCCGGTGCCGATCAGGGGGCGAGCTGGACCCTCTCCCGCCGAACGCGGCGCGGGGAGGTGAGGGTACGGCGCCCGGGACGGGACAGCGACGCAGCACGGCGGCGGCCGTGCCGCTGTGGCGACCCCGCCCCCGGGCGCACGTACCCGTTTCTGCCCGTTTCCCCGAGACAGGGGGTCCTCAGTGCAACGCATCCGGGTCTTGGTGGTCGACGACCACCGCATTTTTGCCGAGTCCCTGGCGGCCGCCCTCGCGGCCGAACAGGACGTGGACGTGGCGGCGGCCGGGAGCGGACCGGCGGCCCTGCGAAGTCTGGAGCGGGCGGCCTCCGAAGGCCGGCGCTTCGACGTCATGCTCGTCGACGCCGACCTCGGCGCCGCCGTCGCACCGCTCGCTTCCGTTCCCATCCGGCCGCAGGGCCACCGCGACGGCACGGCCGACGGCGCGCCCGTGGACGGCATATCGCTGGTCATCTCGGTCCGCACCGCGCATCCGATGGTGCGCTCCGTGGTGCTCGCGGAGAAGGACGACCCGCGCAGGGCCGCGTCCGCCCTGCAGGCCGGGGCCGGCGGCTGGGTCGCGAAGGACTGCTCGCTCTCCCGCCTGCTGGCCGTGATCCGCGGCGTGCTGCGGGACGAGACGCATCTGCCGCCCGCGCTCCTCACCGGCGTACTGCGGGAGCTGACAGCGGCCCGCAAACACCGCACCGAGAGCGAGCGGCTGGTGGAGTCGCTGACCCCGCGCGAGCGCGAGGTGCTGCGCTGCATGGTCGCGGGGCTCGGCCGCAAGGCGGTCGCGGAGCGGCTGTTCCTCTCTCCGCACACGGTCCGCACGCACATGCAGAACGTCCTGGGCAAGCTCGGCGTGCACTCCACGCTCGCGGCCGTGGCGCTGGCGCGCCGGGCCGGGGTGGGGCCCGTCGAGCTGGAGCCGCCCCCGTCGTCCCCGGCGGCGCAGCCGGTGCCGTCGGCGTCGGTCTCGGTGCCGTGAGGCGCGCGTGGACCGGCGGCCGCGCCCCGGCCGGTACGGTGGCCGGCGACCGTCGCGCTACGGCCGCCGGCAGACCCTGACCGCCCCGCCGTCCGGGGCCGCGGATCAGGAGCCGGCCCGTGGGCCCGGCTCCGACAGGACGGCCACGCCGCGGGCGGGCAGGGTGAGGTGATGCACGGTTGCCGCCCGCGGTGTGGCCTGGGCCAGCGCGTCGGTCATGGGCCGCTCCAGCTCCACCTCGGCCGGCTCCTGGCCGTGGTTGAGCAGGAAGAGGTACCGCTCGTGGGCCCCGGAGCGCACGGTCGCCTGTACGCCCGGCGGCAGCCCCGGCAGTACGGGCGTGACGCCCGCCGCCTCCCGTACGTCGTCCATCAGGGCCCGCATCAGCGCCGGGTCGGGACGGGTGCCGACGTACCAGGCGGTGCCCCGGCCGTGGGCGTGCCGGGTGATCGCGGGCCGTAGCCCGTCGTACAGGAAGTCCACGACGGAGCCCGCGCCTTCGAGGACGATGTCCTCCGCCCAGAGATCGGCGCGCCCCGCGTACCGCCCGCGCAGCGGCACGGCCGCGCGCTCGTCCAGCGGCCAGAACTCCTCGACCCGCAGGCCCAGTACCTCGCGCAGCGGCGCCGGGTAGCCGCCGGGGTGCACCCGGTCGTGCGCGTCGACGATGCCGGAGAAGAACGACACGAGCAGGTGCCCGCCGCCGTGTACGTACGCGGCCAGCCGCTCGGCGTCCTCCGTGCGCAGCAGGTAGAGGTTGGGGACGACGACCAGGCGGTAGCCGGTCAGGTCCCGGTCCGGCGGGACGACGTCGCAGGCGACGCCCGCCTCGAACAGCGGGCGGTAGTGGGCCAGGGCCCGCTCGGGCGCCCGCAGCGCGGTGGAGGGGCGGGAGTCCAGCTCCAGGGCGCGCCGGCTGTCCCAGTCGGCGAGCAGCGCGACCCGCGCCTCGGAGCGGGTGCCCGCGATGCCCGGTACGGCGGCCAGCTCCCGCCCCAGCTCGGTGACCTCGCGGAAGATCCGGGTGCCGGTGCCGCCGTGCGGCACCATCGCGGAGTGGAACTTCTCGGCGCCGCCGAGCGACTGCCGCCACTGGAAGAAGAGCACCGCGTCCGCGCCCTGGGCGACGGCCTGCCAGCTCCACAGGCGCATCGCGCCGGGCGGCTTGGGGCCGTTGCGGGGGCGCCAGTTGACGGCGCCGGGGGCCTGTTCGAGCAGCAGCCAGGGCTGTCCTTCGCGGGCCGAGCGCATCAGGTCGAAGTTGTAGGCGGCGCGGATGTGGTCGTCGGGCTCGTAGGGGTCCTGGTAGAAGTCCAGCGCCATGACGTCCATGTCGCGGGCCCAGGCGAAGGCGTCGACGGGCTTGTGGTCCGGCATGAGGTTGGTGGTGACCGGCACGTCCGGGGTGACCCGGTCCAGTACCTCCTTCTCGGCGAGGTAGCAGGCGCGCAGCGCGTCGTCGCTGAAGCGGAGGTAGTCCAGCTGCTGGGCGGGGTTGGGGGTGGTGGGCGCCGTACGCGGCGGCAGCACCTCCTCGAAGTCGCCGTAGCCCTGCGCCCAGAAGGCGGTGGACCAGGCGTCGTTGAGCGCTTCGACGGTGCCGTAGCGCTCGCGCAGCCAGCGGCGGAAGTCGCGGGCCGAGACGTCGCAGTAGCACTGCCGGGTGTGGCAGCCGTACTCGTTGCCGATGTGCCACAGGGCGAGCGCGGGGTGGCCGGCGTAGCGGTGGGCGAGGCGTTCGACGAGGCGGACGGCGTGCTCGCGGTAGACCGGGCTGGAGGGGCAGTAGTGCTGGCGGGCGCCGGGCCAGCGGCGGGTGCCGTCGGCGTCCTCGGGGAGCGTCTCCGGGTACCGGTGAGGGAGCCAGGGCGGTGGTGAGGCGGTCATGGTGGCCAGGCAGACCGCGATGCCGGCCTGGCCGAGGCCGTCCATGACGCGGTCGAACCAGCCGAAGTCGTAGGTGCCGGGCCGGGGTTCGACCCCCGCCCAGGAGAAGATCCCGGCGGTCACCATCGTGACGTGTGCCTGCTTCATGAGGACGAGGTCCTCGGCCCGTACGTCCTCGGGCCACTGCTCGGGGTTGTAGTCCCCGCCGAACCGGATTCCCATCGCGCAGTCCCCCTGCGGCTTGTCGGGTCGCGTGGTCGGTGCCGTGTTTCCGGACGAGTGCTCGGTGTGGCTGGTCAGGAGGAATTCTTCAGGACGCTCCAGCCGCCGTCGACGACGAGGCTCGCGCCGGTGACGTAGGAGGCGTCCGGGGAGAGCAGGAAGGCGATCGTGGCGGCGACCTCCTCGGGGCGGCCGAGCCGGGCCGCTGCGGTCTCGGCGGCGGTGGCCCGGCGGTCCTCCTCGGCGATGCCTTCCCAGGCGGGGGTGAGGACGGGCCCCGGCAGCACGGAGTTCACCCGTACGTCGGGCCCGTACTCCACGGCCAGCTGGCGGGCGAGGCCGGTCAGGCCCGCCTTGGACGCGGCGTACGCGGGCCGCCCCGGCAGCCCGAACAGGGCGTGCACGGAGGAGGTCAGCACGACCGCGCCCTGCCGCGCGCGCAGGTCGTCCAGGGCCGCGCGTACGCCGAGGAACGCGCCGGTGAGGTTGACGGCGAGCTGGTGGTCCCAGTCGGCGCGCGGGGTGCGGTCGGCGGGCGCGACGTGCCGGGTGAAGGCGCCTGAGACCAGGCCGTCGACGGGGCCGTAGCGGCCCCGGGCGGCAGCCACGGCGCGCTGCCAGGCGGCCTCGTCGGTGACGTCGCAGTGCTCGTAGGAGGCGGTGCCGCCGGCGGCACGGATGCGGCGCGCGGTGTGCTCGCCGCGCTCGTCGTCGATGTCGAGGAGGAGGACGCGGGCGCCCTCGGCGGCCAGCCGGTCGGCGGTGGCGGCGCCGATCCCGGAGGCGGCGCCGGTGACGAGGTGGGTGCGGCCGGTGAACCGTGCCGGTCCGGGCGGCGCGTCACGCTCCGCGGTGCGCTGCTGGCTCATGGCCGCGATCCAAGTGGACGCATGCCGCGTCGGGCAAGAGGGCGCCCCGTAAGGGGCGCGGGGAACTGCGCGACCGGCCACAACGGTGGCGCACTCGGCAGCGGCGCCGCACCCCCACCCCGGTGGCCGGGGCGCTCAGCCCGGGATGTTGTCGAACGGCGCGGTCAACTGCCGCAGCAGACCCGCAAGTTCGCCGCGCTCCGCGCGGGACAGCTCGGCCAGGATCGCCCGCTCCTGAGTGAGCAGCCCGGCCAGCGACTGGTCGGCGCGGTCGCGCCCTTCCGCGGTGAGCCGGACCAGGACGCCGCGCCGGTCGCTGGGGTCGGGCAGCCGCTCGACGAGGCCCTTCTTGGCGAGCCGGTCGATGCGGTTGGTCATCGTGCCGGAGGTGACCAGGGTCTGGGTGAGCAGCTGGCCGGGGGAGAGCTGGTACGGGGAGCCGGCGCGGCGCAGCGCGGTGAGCACGTCGAACTCCCAGGGCTCCAGGCCGACCTCGGAGAAGGCCAGCCGCCGCGCGCGGTCGAGATGCCGGGCGAGCCGGCTGACGCGGCTGAGCACCTCGAGTGGTTCCACATCGAGGTCGGGGCGCTCGCGGCGCCATGCTGCGACCAGTCGGTCGACCTCGTCCTCCATGACGATCAGTGTAGTGGTTGTGTCGACATGAAGTCTCTTGACGTCAAGATATATTTTGCTGGACGATTGGGCAGCGTCGGCAGGAGTTCAGGCTCCACCGGCCTTGGCCCGTACCAGCAGAGGGGTTCGACCATGCACGACACGCACGTTGCGCCGACCTGGGACCCACAGCAGTACCTCCGCCACGCGACCCACCGCACCCGCCCCTTCCTCGACCTGCTCGCCCGGATACCCGAGCTGCCCGCGGCGCGCCGCCCGCGCATCGCCGACCTGGGGTGCGGCCCCGGCAACGTCACGGCCCTCATGGCGGACCGCTGGCCCGACGCGCACATCACCGGCTTCGACAACTCCTCCGACATGCTGGCCAGGGCACAGTCCTACGCGGGCCCCACCCCGGGCGGCGGCCGCCTGGACTTCGCCCCCGCCGACGCGGCCACGTGGATCCCCGACGAGCGCTTCGACCTCATCGTCTCCAACGCGGCACTGCAGTGGGTCCCCGGCCACGCCGACTCGTTCGCCCCCTGGATCGACTCCCTCGCCCCCGGTGGCACCCTCGCCTTCCAGGTCCCCGGCAACTTCACCTCCCCCAGCCACGCCCTCCTCGGCGAGCTGTGCGAGACCCCTCAGTGGCGCACCCGCCTGGGCGGCAAGGGCCGCCGCTTCGTGCACATCCTGCAGCCGGAGGAGTACCTCAAGCGGCTGATCGACCTGGGCTGCTCGGCGGACGCCTGGGAGACCACGTACGTGCAGGTCCTGCAGGGCGAGGATCCGGTACTGGACTGGGTGAAGGGCACCGCGCTGCGGCCCGTCCTCACCGCGCTGGACGGCGACGCCGAAGCCGCCGAGGAGTTCCTCGATCAGTACCGCGACCTGCTGCGCAAGGCGTATCCGACCGGTCCGCACGGCACGGTCTTCCCCTTCCGGCGGATCTTCGCCGTGGCCCGCAAGGAGATGTGAGCGGATGATCACCGGCCTCGACCACGTCCAGCTCGCCGCGCCACCCGGAACGGAGACCGCGCTGTGCGCCTACTACGAAGGCGCCCTGGGCATGACCCGCGTCCCGAAGCCGGCCGCGCTCGCCGGGCGCGGAGGATGCTGGTTCGAGGCCGGCGCCATCCGCCTGCACCTCGGCATCGACGAAGCCTTCCGGCCGTCCCCCAAGGCCCACCCGGCCTTCCTCGTCACCGACCTCGACACCGTCGCCGCCCGCCTGACGGCCCACGGCGCGGACCTCACCTGGGACGACAACCTTCCGGGCCACCGGCGCTGCTACTCCCACGACCCTGTCGGCAACCGGCTGGAATTCCTCGAACCCCTGTCCTGACCCGGCGCGCGCGGGCCTCGTGCGCTGCTCACTCTTTTGGGTGAACTTTGTGACGGGAGTGACCAGAGGTCACGCCTTGCGATGGCCTATCAGCCGCGGTTTCGGCTCCAGGCCGTCCAGGCCGTGCCACGCGAGATTCACCAGATGCGCGGCGACTTCCGCTTTCTTCGGCTTGCGTACGTCCAGCCACCACTGGCCCGTCAGCGCCACCATCCCGACCAGCGCCTGCGCGTACAGCGGCGCCAGCTTCGGGTCGAAGCCGCGGGCCTTGAACTCCAGGCCCAGGATGTCCTCGACCTGCGTGGCGATGTCACTGATCAGCGACGCGAACGTACCCGTCGACTGGGCCACGGGGGAGTCCCGCACCAGGATGCGGAAGCCGTCGGTGTAGGTCTCGATGTAGTCCAGCAGCGCGAACGCCGCCTGTTCCAGCAGCTCGCGCGGGTGCCCCGCGGTCAGGGCACCCGTCACCATGTCCAGCAGCTGCCGCATCTCCCGGTCCACGACGACCGCGTACAGCCCTTCCTTGCCGCCGAAGTGCTCGTACACCACCGGCTTGGACACCCCGGCCTTCGCCGCGATCTCCTCCACCGACGTGCCCTCGAAGCCGCGCTCGGCGAACACCGTGCGTCCGATGTCCAGCAGCTGCTCCCGGCGCTCCTTACCGGTCATGCGGACCCGCCGCACACGCCGCGCGCCCGCGCCGGAAGACGCCTTGTCCTTACTGCCACTCACGCTGCTGCCATCGATTGCCACCCGTCAATCATGCCGCCTGGGCGGCCTTGTCCTTGCGGCGGGCGTCGTTCTCCTGACGCCGGGAGTCGATCCGGGAGGCGTTCGGCCAGCGCACGTCGTACGCCCAGCCCAGCTGCTCGAACCAGCGGATCAGCCGCGCACTGGAATCCAGCTGCCCCTTCAGCACGCCGTGCCGCGCACAGGTCGGGTCCGCGTGGTGCAGGTTGTGCCAGGACTCGCCACACGACAGGATCGCCAGCCACCACACGTTCCCGGAGCGGTCACGGGACTTGAACGGGCGCTTGCCCACCGCGTGGCAGATGGAGTTGATCGACCACGTGACGTGGTGCAGCAGCGCCACCCGCACCAGCGAGCCCCAGAAGAACGCCGTGAAGGCGCCCCACCACGACATCGTCACCAGCCCGCCGACCAGCGGCGGGATCAGCAGCGACACGGACGTCCACAGGACGAACTGGCGGGAGACCCGGCGGATCGCCGGGTCCTTGATCAGGTCCGGCGCGAACTTGTGCTGCGGCGTCTGCTCCTCGTCGAACATCCACGCCATGTGCGCCCACCACAGGCCCTTCAGCAGGGCCGGCACCGTCTCGCCGTAACGCCACGGCGAATGCGGGTCACCCTCCGCATCGGAGAACTTGTGGTGCCGGCGGTGATCCGCCACCCACCGCACCAGCGGCCCCTCCACCGCCAGCGACCCCATGATCGCCAGCGCGATCCGCAGCGGCCGCTTCGCCTTGAAGGACCCGTGCGTGAAATAGCGGTGGAAACCGATCGTGATGCCGTGGCAGCCGATGTAATACATCACCACCAGCAGACCCAGATCGAGCCAGCTCACCCCCCACCCCCAGGCCAGCGGCACCGCGGCCACCAGCGCCAGGAACGGCACGGTGATGAACAGCAGCAGCGCGATCTGTTCCACAGACCGTTTGCTGTCGCCGCCCAGCGTCGCGGGCGGCAGCGCGCTCTCGGCGGTTTTCGGGGATTTCTCGACGACTTCAGGACCAGCGGTCATGTGTGTCCCTCGCTGGGGTCGGAGGCATGGCTACGGTTCCGTAACCTACGGTCTCGTAAGTATGGCAGTGCCGCCACACCGTACAAGGGTGTGACCGGCCCGACAGCTCCTCTCACAGAGCGGACGGTATGACCGCCCGAAAAGCGGAGATCTATTCTTGAGGCGTCGGACAGCGCGGTCCGCAACCCGCCACCAGGGAGTGTCCACAAGACACCCACCAGCCCAGACGTGCTCAACACTGCAAGGAGCCGCACCTGTGAGCAGTGCCGACATCTCTCCCGACGCCGCCCAGCAGACCCCGCGCCCCGGGGCCGCCGACACGGCGGACGCCGGCAACGGCGCCCTGCGCGCCGACATCCGCCGCCTCGGCGACCTGCTCGGCGAGACCCTCGTACGCCAGGAAGGCCCCGAGCTCCTCGATCTGGTGGAACGTGTACGCGCCTTGACGCGTACCGACGGCGAGGCAGCCGCCGAGCTCCTCGGCGACACCGACCTGATCACCGCCACCAAGCTCGTGCGGGCCTTCTCCACGTACTTCCACCTCGCCAACGTCACCGAGCAGGTGCACCGCGGCCGCGAGCTGCGCACCCGGCGCGCCGCCGAGGGCGGCATCCTCGCCCGCACCGCCGACATGCTCAAGGACGCCGACCCCGAGCACCTCCGCGAGACCGCGGCCCACCTCGGCGTACGCCCCGTCTTCACGGCGCACCCCACCGAGGCCGCCCGCCGCTCCGTCCTCACCAAGCTCCGCAAGGTCGCCGAGCTGCTGGAGACCGCCGACACCGGCGACCGCCGCCGCGCCGACCTCCGCCTCGCCGAGAACATCGACCTGATCTGGCAGACCGACGAGCTGCGCGTGGCGCGCCCGGAGCCCACCGACGAGGCCCGCAACGCCATCTACTACCTCGACGAGCTCGGCCTCGGCGCCGTCGGCGACGTCCTGGAGGACCTGGCCGCCGAGCTGGAGCGGGCCGGCGTACAGCTGCCGCCCGGCACCCGTCCCCTCACCTTCGGCACCTGGATCGGCGGCGACCGCGACGGCAACCCCAACGTCACCCCCCAGGTGACCTGGGACGTCCTCATCCTCCAGCACGAGCACGGCATCACCGATGCCATGGAGCACATCGACGAGCTGCGCGGCGCGCTGTCGAACTCCATCCGCAACTGCGGCGCCACCGAGGAACTCCTCGCCTCCCTCCAGCAAGACCTGGAACTCCTCCCCGAGATCAGCCCCCGCTACAAGCGGCTGAACTCCGAGGAGCCCTACCGCCTCAAGGCCACGTGTATCCGCCAGAAGCTCGTCAACACCCGCGAGCGCCTGGCCAACGACACCCCGCACGTCACCGGGCGTGACTACCTCGGCACCGGCGAGCTCCTCGACGACCTCGCCCTGCTGCAGACCTCGCTGCGCGAACACCGCGGCGGCCTGGTCGCCGACGGCCGCCTGGAGCGCACGATCCGCACGATCGCCGCGTTCGGCCTCCAGCTCGCCACCATGGACGTCCGCGAACACGCCGACGCCCACCACCACGCCCTCGGCCAGCTCTTCGACCGCCTCGGCGAGGAGTCCTGGCGCTATGTCGACATGCCGCGCGACTACCGCCGCAAGCTCCTCGCCAAGGAACTGCGCTCGCGCCGCCCGCTGGCCTCCACCCCCGCGCCCCTGGACGCGGCCGGCGCCAAGACCCTCGGCGTCTTCGAGACCATCCGCAAGGCCAAGGCCACCTTCGGCCCCGAGGTCATCGAGTCGTACATCATCTCCATGTGCGCCGGCTCCGACGACGTCTTCGCCGCCGCCGTCCTCGCCCGCGAAGCCGGCCTCATCGACCTGCACGCCGGCTGGGCCAAGGTCGGCATCGTCCCCCTCCTGGAAACCACCGACGAGCTGAAGATCGCCGACCAGCTCCTGGACGAGATGCTGTCCGACCCCTCCTACCGACGCCTCGTCGCCCTGCGCGACGACGTCCAGGAGGTCATGCTCGGCTACTCCGACTCCTCCAAGTTCGGCGGCATCACCACCAGCCAGTGGGAGATCCACCGCGCCCAGCGCCTGCTCCGCGACGTCGCCCACCGGCACGGCGTACGGCTGCGCCTCTTCCACGGCCGCGGCGGCACCGTCGGCCGCGGCGGCGGCCCCTCCCACGACGCGATCCTCGCCCAGCCCTACGGCACCCTCGAAGGCGAGATCAAGGTCACCGAGCAGGGCGAGGTCATCTCCGACAAGTACCTCGTGCCGTCCCTGGCCCGCGAAAACCTGGAACTGACCGTCGCGGCCACCCTGCAGGCCTCCGCCCTGCACACCGCGCCCCGCCAGTCCGACGAGGCGCTGGCCCGCTGGGACGCCACGATGGAGAAGGTCTCGGACGCCGCACACGGCGCGTACCGGCGCCTGGTCGAGGACCCGGACCTCCCGGCGTACTTCTTCGCCTCCACCCCCGTCGACCAGCTCGCCGAGCTGCACCTCGGCTCCCGGCCCTCCCGCCGCCCCGACAGCGGCGCGGGCCTGGACGGCCTCCGCGCCATCCCGTGGGTCTTCGGCTGGACCCAGTCCCGCCAGATCGTCCCCGGCTGGTTCGGTGTCGGCACCGGCCTGAAGGCCGCCCGCGAGGCCGGCCTGGACTCCGTACTCGGCGAGATGCACGAGCACTGGCACTTCTTCCGCAACTTCCTGTCCAACGTCGAGATGACGCTGGCCAAGACCGACCTGCGGATCGCCCAGCACTACGTCGACACGCTCGTCCCCGACGAGCTCAAGCACGTCTTCGACGTCATCAAGGCCGAGCACGAGCTCACCGTCCAGGAAGTCCTGCGCATCACCCGGGAGAACGAGCTGCTGGAGGCCAACCCGGTCCTCAAGCAGACCTTCCGCATCCGCGACGCCTACCTGGACCCGATCTCCTACCTCCAGGTCTCCCTCCTCGCCCGCCAGCGCGAGGCCGCCCAGCGCGGCGAGGAAGCCGACCCGGTACTCGCCCGGGGCCTGCTGCTCACCGTCAACGGCGTGGCGGCGGGCCTGCGCAACACGGGCTGACCTCACGCGAGCGCCGGACGGGCGGAAAATCCAGCCCGTCCGGCGCTTGCGGACAAAGGGGCCGGCGCTTGGCGCCGGCCCCTTCTTCACAGCGTGAAGAAGGCGGCGACCAGCAGAGCGGCGCCCGCAAGCCCGACGGCCCACGCCGTCCGCCGCATCCGCAGCCCCCCGGCCACCACCAGCGAAGCCAGCAGCATCGCCCCGCCCAGCGGCGCCCACGCGTACAGGATGCCGCCCGGACCCGTACGCACCGCATGATCCGTACCGGGCTCCACCGTGACCTCGACCAGCTTCCCCTTCTCCGGGGCCGCCGCCTCCGCGAGCACGACCTTCGCCCGCCGCTTCCCGTCCCCGCCCGTTGGCACGTACGGACCCCAGCAGCGCTCCTCGCCGCACGACGCGACCGTCATCGTGCCGCGCTCCTTCGCCTGCACCAGCATCGCGTACTGCGCCGCGCTCCACGACGTCCACGCACCGGCCACCAACAGCAGCAGCGCGAGCAGCGCCATCAGCGCGTTCTTCACCACGAGCAGCGCCCCGAAGGCGCTCTCACCCGCCCGCCGGGTCCGGCTCCGCTTCTTGGTCCGCGTCGTACTGGTCCTGGACATGGCCGCGATCCTTGGCCATCCCCGCACACCTGGTCAACCTGAGCGGAACGCTTCGTCAGCCGTCGTCCCGCCCTGTCCGGCTCAGGAGTTGTACGCGCTTTGCGCCCGTTCCAGCCCCTCTGTGACCAGCGCCTCCACCGCGTCCGCCGCCCGGTCCACGAAGTAGTCCAGCTCCTTGCGCTCGGTGGACGAGAAGTCCTTCAGTACGTAATCCGCCACCTGCATCCGCCCCGGCGGACGCCCGATGCCGAACCGCACCCGGTGGTACTCGGCCCCCATCGACTTCGTCATCGACTTCAGCCCGTTGTGGCCGTTGTCCCCACCGCCCAGCTTCAGCCGCAGCACTCCGTAATCGATGTCCAGCTCATCGTGGACCGCCACGATGCGCGACACCGGCACCTTGTAGAAATCCCGCAGCGCCGTCACCGGACCACCCGACAGGTTCATGTACGACGACGGCTTCGCCACCACCACCCGCCGGCTCCCCGGCCCCGGAGGACCGATCCGGCCCTCCACCACCTGCGCCCGCGCCTTGTGCGCCTTGAACCGGCCACCCATCCGCTCCGCCAGCAGATCGGCGACCATGAACCCCACGTTGTGGCGGTTGCCGGCGTACTCGGGACCAGGATTCCCCAGCCCCACCACCAGCCACGGGCCCGCCGCGTCCTCACTCACAGCTGTACTCCTGTACGTCAGAAAAAACCGCCGCCCCGCTCGCAACGAACGGGACGGCGGCGGAAGAACCGGTGACGGTGACCCGTCAGAGGTGGTCCGAGGCTCAGGCCTCGGCGCCCTCCTCCTCGGTGCCCTCGGCGGGGGCCTCGGCCTGCGCGGCCACGACCTGCACCACGACGGCGTCGTCCTCGACGTCCAGGGAGACACCGGCGGGCAGCTTGACGTCCTTCGCCAGCACGGAGTCACCGGCGTCCAGGCCCGCAACCGAGACGGTGACCGACTCGGGGATGTGGGTGGCCTCGGCCTCGACCGGCAGGGTGTTCAGCATGTGCTCGAGCAGGTTGCTGCCCGGCGCCAGGTCACCCTCGACGTGGATGGGAAGCTCGACGTTGACCTTCTCGCCGCTGCGGACCAGCAGCAGGTCGACGTGGTTGATGATGCCCAGACGGATCGTGGCGCGCTGCACGGCCTTGGGGATCACCAGCTCCTGCTTGCCCTCGATGTCCAGGCTGATCAGGACGTTCGAGTTCTTCAGGGCCATCAGGGTGTCGTGGTGCGGCAGCGCCACGTGGCGCGGCTCGGCGCCGTGACCGTAAATGACGGCGGGAACCTTGTCCTCGCGACGCAGACGGCGGGCGCTGCCCTTGCCGAACTCGGTACGCAGCTCGGCGGAAATCTTGACCTCGGCCATAATGCACTCCTCGTAGTACTGAACGGACCTGCTGACCGTCACCCGGCCCACGACAGACCTGCTACGAAGAGCGCGTCGATAACGGACCGCCGTACCAAAAAGTACGGCCTCCCTCGCCGAGCAACTCCGTGAGTCTACCCGGCGGGGAGGCCGCCCCAGAAATCGATCTACGTGAGATACGTGAGATACGTCAGAGCAGTGCTCACTGCTCCTCGAACAGGCTCGTCACCGAGCCGTCCTCGAAGACCTCACGGATCGCACGGGCGACCGTCGGGGCCATCGACAGCACCGTGATCTTGTCCAGCTCCAGCTCACCCGGAGTCGGCAGCGTGTTCGTGAACACGAACTCGCTGACCTTCGAGTTCTTCAGACGATCGGCCGCCGGACCGGACAGGATGCCGTGCGTGGCCGTGACGATCACATCCGCCGCACCGTTCGCGAACAGCGCGTCAGCGGCCGCACAGATCGTGCCGCCGGTGTCCACCATGTCGTCGACCAGGACACACACGCGGTCCTTCACGTCACCCACGACCTCGTGGACCGTGACCTGGTTCGCCACGTCCTTGTCACGCCGCTTGTGCACGATCGCCAGCGGCGCGTCCAGCCGGTCGCACCAGCGGTCGGCCACCCGCACACGGCCCGCGTCCGGAGAGACGACCGTCAGCTTGTCCCGGTCCACCTTCGCGCCCACGTAGTCCGCCAGCACCGGCAGCGCGAACAGATGGTCCACCGGACCATCGAAGAAGCCCTGGATCTGGTCCGTGTGCAGATCCACCGTGACGATGCGGTCCGCACCCGCCGTCTTCAGCAGATCCGCCACCAGACGCGCCGAGATCGGCTCACGGCCGCGGTGCTTCTTGTCCTGACGGGCATAGCCGTACGAGGGGATGACCACCGTGATGCTCCGCGCGGAAGCCCGCTTCAGAGCATCGATCATGATGAGCTGCTCCATGATCCACTTATTGATGGGAGCCGTGTGGCTCTGCATCAAGAAGCAGTCCGCACCACGCGCCGACTCCTGGTAACGGATGTAGATCTCACCGTTCGCGAAGTCGAAAGCCTTCGTCGGGACCAGGCTGACACCCAGCTGGTAGGCAACCTCCTCCGCCAGCTCGGGGTGGGCGCGGCCGGAGAAGAGCATCAGCTTCTTCTCGCCGGTCGTCTTGATCCCGGTCACAGCAAATCTCCTTGCCAAGCTCTCAAACATGAGGGCGCTTTGCGTGCGCCGACCACGTTGCGTGCGCTTATCACGGTACGCCCCGCACGGCGCACCCGTTGCCCGGTCACTGCTCGCCCTCACTCTCCTGGCGAGCAGCCGAAGCGGCCTGCGCGGCGGCGCTTCCCGGTCGCTTACGAGCGACCCAACCCTCGATATTCCGCTGCTGACCACGCGCGACAGCCAGCGAACCCGGGGGCACATCCTTGGTGATCACGGAGCCCGCCGCGGTGTACGCGCCGTCCCCGACCGTGACAGGAGCCACAAACATGTTGTCCGACCCCGTCTTGCAGTGAGACCCCACCGTCGTGTGGTGCTTCGCCTCACCGTCGTAGTTCACGAAGACGCTCGCAGCACCGATGTTGGTGTACTCACCAATCGTCGCATCCCCGACATACGAAAGATGCGGCACCTTCGTGCCTTCCCCGATCTTCGAGTTCTTCATCTCCACATACGTGCCGGCCTTCGCCTTCGGGCCCAGCTCCGTACCCGGCCGCAGATACGCGTACGGACCCACGCTCGCCCCCGGCCCGACCCGCGCCCCGTCCGCCACCGTGAAGGACACCACAGCGCCCTCGTCGACGTACGTGTCCGCCAGCCGCGAATGCGGACCCACCTCCGCGAACGCCCCCACATGCGTACTGCCCAGCAGCTGCGTACCGGGGTGCAGGAGGGCATCCGGCTCGAACGTCACCGTCGCATCCACCCACGTCGACGCCGGATCCACCACCGTCACGCCACTGAGCATCGCGTCCCGCAGCAACCGGTCGTTCAGCAGCCGGCGCGCCTCCGCCAGCTGCACACGGTTGTTGATCCCCAGGATCTCCCGGTGATCGGCCGCGACCGCCGCACCCACCCGGTGCCCGGCCTCCCGCACGATCCCCAGCACATCCGTGAGGTACTCCTCGCCCTGGCTGTTGTCCGTCCGCACCTTGCCCAGCGCCTCGATCAGCAGCCGCGCGTCGAACGCGAACACGCCGGAGTTGATCTCCCGGACCGCCCGCTGCGCGTCCGTCGCGTCCTTGTGCTCCACGATGGCCGTCACGGCGCCGGTCGCCTCGTCCCGCACGATCCGGCCGTACCCGGTCGCGTCCGGCACCTCGGCCGACAGCACGGTGACGGCGTTGCCGTCGGCGGCGTGCGTCTCGGCGAGCGCGGTGAGGGTGGCGCCGGTCAGCAGCGGCGTGTCGCCGCACACGACGACCACGGTGCCGTCCAGCTCCACACCCGGCGCACCGGCCGCGCCGGATCCCCCGGAGGTCAGCTCTTCCAGCCCCATGCGGACGGCGTGCCCCGTGCCGTTCTGCTCGTGCTGCACGGCCGTACGGACGGACGCGTCGATCTCGCCGAGATGCGCGGTCACCTGCTCGCGGGCATGGCCCACGACCACGACAAGGTGTTCGGGGTCCAGCTCACGGGAGGCGGCGACGACGTGGCCGACGAGGGAGCGGCCGCAGATCGCGTGCAGGACCTTCGGGGTCGCCGACTTCATGCGGGTGCCCTCACCCGCTGCGAGAACGACGACGGCTGCCGGGCGGTTGGCGCTCACGGGGATGCCCTTCGGCTTCTTGGCTACTTCGGGTGGTGGACACCCGAAGGATACCGGTGCGTATTGCAGCCGAAACGCGGACGGGTCCCGACCTCGCGGTCAGGACCCGAACTTTTAGGCTCCCGGGGGAGGACTCGAACCCCCATGATCAGAACCAAAATCTGACGTCTTGCCCTTAGACGACCCGGGATTACCCTTGTGTCCGTTTCTCTGCTCGTGGATCACGGACGCCCCCTACTATGCCGTACCACCAGCCTTCGATGCGACGGTACAGATCGGCTCCTTGTCGCACTCGGATCGCCAGGCAGCCTCGGTACCCCTGGCCGGCGTTCCGTCGGACCGTCTTCGGGTTGTGCTTCTTGAGCGTCGTCTTGCCGAAGGTGGACACGTCGGTGCCGACCAGGTCCGCCCAGTACTGTTCCGCGGCGGCCACGTCGGCCGATTCGTGGATCAGTAGGCGGAAGTGGAGCCTCTCGCGCTCAACGCCCACGTGCTCCAGCCACGCGAGGTGGACCCGGATCACATCAGGGTCGCTGTTGATGAACTCGACGGCCTCGCTCAGGCGGTACGGCTTGCTCTTCACGCCCTCGGCCCAGTAGAGGGCGGCCCCGGCGATGAGCAGCTCACGGTCGGTCAGTCCGCCGATTTCCTGGGTGGCGGCCGCCTTCGTCCGCTGTCGTTGCGCGTCGCGGACCGCCGATTCGTGCTCCCAGCGTTTGCGGGCTGCGAGCTTCGCTTGTTCCGACGGTTCCCGCCGGCGCCGTTCCGGCTTCGGGAGATCCCGTACCCACAGGGAGATCGAGCTCTTCGAGCAGCCCAGCTCCAGTTGGATCTGGTCGTAGGTCATGCCCTGCGAGCGGAGCTCGCGGGCTCGGGCGCGGAGGTCGTCCTTCGCGTTGGGGTGGCGCCGGGGCCTGCGAGGAGTCACCGCCTTGTCGCGCAGGGACTCGAAGTCCGTGTGGGTGTTTGTCACAGTGCAAAGCGTCACGCCAGGTGGTGGACAGATGTGCCGAAAATGTGGGTCATTCGCTGCTTCGAGGGAAAGTCGCAGGTACTGGTCCGTAACGGGCGAGCTGCATGGTGGTGGGCGTGGCCGGAAATTGGGGGCGGGCGCCCGTAGGGTGGGCGGTATGACCGCGACGGGGGTAATGGGCGCCGGGGGCGTCAGGGGTGCGCCGGGTGGCGGGCCATGGTGGTGGGAGCGCCGCCGCAGCGCCGCGTTGGACGTGTGTCTGGCTGTCGCCTCGACGGTGGAGTGCGTCCTTGAGGGGGTGCAGTTCGCGCAGGAGTCCCGGCTGCCGATGGCGGCGGGGATCGCGCTCGGGCTGCTGGTCGGCCCGGTGCTGCTGTTGCGCCGCAAGTGGCCGATTGTCGTCGTACTGGTGTCGATCGCGGTGACGCCCGCGGAGCTGGGCGCGCTGCTGGGGATCGTGGGCCTGTACACGCTGGCGGCGTCGGACGTGCCGCGGCGGTTCACGGTGTTGCTGGCGGGGATGTCCGTCATCGGCACGTTGATCATCACGATCCTGAAGATGCAGCAGGACGTGGCGTCGCAGGAGGACTTCGACCCGCCGTGGTGGTTCGTGCCGTTGGTGTCGGTGGCGCTGGGGCTGGTGCTGACGGCGCCGCCGGTGCTGCTGGGGCTGTACGTGGGGGCGCGGCGGCGCCTGGTGGAGAGCCTGCGGGAGCGCAATGACGGCCTGGAGCGGGAGCTGATGCTGCTCGCGGAGCGCGCGGAGGAGCGTGCGGAGTGGGCGCGCAATGAGGAGCGGACGCGGATCGCGCGGGAGATGCACGACGTGGTGGCGCACCGGGTGAGTCTGATGGTGGTGCATGCGGCGGCGTTGCAGGCGGTGGCGCTGAAGGATCCGGAGAAGGCGTCGCGGAACGCGGGTCTGGTGGGGGACATGGGCCGGCAGGCGTTGACGGAGCTGCGGGAGATGTTGGGGGTGCTGCGTACGGGGGAGGGTGCGGCGGCGTCGGCGCGGGTGTCGGACGAGCCGGAGCGTCTGGTGGCGGTGGCGTCGAAGGTGTCCAGGGTGTCGCAGGCATCGGAGTCGTCGGAGGCGGCGCAGGCGGCGGGCGCGGCGGGTGCGGCCGGGGCCGGGTCCGGAGGGGTGCTGTTGGACGGTGCTCCGGGGGCGGTGCGGGCGCGGGCCGCGCGCGGTGGCTCGGCGTCAGCGTCGGTGTCGGGGGCGGAGGCCGAGGGGGAGGGGCCGTCGCTGGTCGAGGTGGCGGCGCTGGTGGATCAGTCGCGTGCGGCGGGCACGGTGGTGGAGCTGTCGGTGGAGGGGGAGTCGCGGGCGTACGGGCCGGGGGTGGAGCAGACGGCGTTCCGTGTGGTGCAGGAGGCGCTGACGAATGTGCACAAGCATGCGCCGGGGGCGCGGGTGCGGGTGCGGCTGGCGCATCGTGAGGGGGAGGTCGCGGTGCAGGTGGAGAACGGTCCGTCGGAGGGCGGTGCGGCGGACGCGGGTCTGCCGAGTGGGGGGAACGGCCTGGTGGGGATGCGTGAGCGGGTGTCCGGGCTGGGCGGTGTGTTCGTGTCGGGGGCGACGGAGGCGGGCGGCTTCCGGGTATCGGCGGTGCTGCCGGCGGGCGGTGGCGGGGGCGGGGAGCGGTAACGACGCGGTCGTACGCGGGTACTGCACGCCCGCACGCCCGCACGCCCGCACGTTCGGAGGCACGCGAGGCGAGGCGCACGCCGGCCCGCCCGCGCACCCGCCGGCCCCGCCCGGCCCGGTAAGGCCCCCGTCAGCCCGTCGCCCCCGTCAGTCCGTCGCCACCGTCAGGCGGGTCGGGCGGGTGCCCAGTACGAGGGTGGAGAGGGCCTGGTCGATGTCGTGGCCGAGGTACCAGTCGCCGGTGTGGTCGAGGCTGTAGACGCGGCCTTCGGCGTCGATGGCGAGGGTGGCCTGGCTGTCGGCCTCCCGGCCGAGCGGTGCGACCTGGGTGTCCAGGGCGCGGCCGAGGTCGCCGAGGGTGCGGGCGAGGTGGATGCCGTACAGCGGGTCGATCTCGAAGGGCGTGGGGGCGATGTGCCGGCCGGGTCCGGGTGCGCTGATGCGGAGGGTGCCGAATTCGGCCCAGGCTTCGACGGCGGCGGGGAAGACGGTGTGCCGGTGGCCGCCGGGGGAGGCGTACTCGCGGAGGGCGTCGGCCCAGCGTTCGGCCTGCTTGATGTCCCAGTGGCCGGGTTGCCAGCCGGCTTCGTGCAGGGCGGCGTCGACGGCGACGGGGAAGCGGGTGGTGTCCCCGGCGGCGCGGTCGTACGCGGTGGTGGAGGGGGGCGATGGGGTCATGGTGCGGTTCAGCTCCCTGCCGCGGAGAGGCCGACGGGCATGACGCCGAAGAAGGCCAGGAGTGCGTCGCAGGAGCGGCAGGGCGCGGCGTAGTGGCCGTGCTGGGGGTCGCCGTCCTCGCGGATGTGGCGGGCGGTGAGTTTTGAGTGTTTCAGGGAGCGCCGGGCCTCGCCGTTGGTGAGCGGTTTTTTGGACTGGCGTTTGGAGCGGTTGGCTTCGACGGCGGTGAGGTGCCGGGAGAGCAGGACGGCTTCCGGGCAGCGGCCGGTGAAGCGTTCGCGCTGTGCGGTGTTGAGGGTGTCGAGGAAGTCCTGGACGAGCGGGTGGAGCGCGGGGGGCTGTTCGGACTTGCTCGCGGTGCAGGTGAGGGTCTCGCCGCGGACGGAGAGGGCGGCGGCGACGGTGGGGAGGATGCCGTCGCGGCGGTGCCGGAGTGTGGGCGGCCCTTCGTTGTCGGCGGTGGCGCTCCAGCCGATTCGTGGGTCGCCGGTGGGGTGCGCGGATGACGGCGCGGTGCCCTGTTCGGTGCTCCCTGCGCCGGTTCCTGAGGCGGCCCGTGCGGCGGACTGTGCGGTGGTGCTCATCGGTGCTTTCCCTCCCTGCATCCCCCCGTCTGCGGGGGTCAGCCTGCCAAACGCGCTGGGTGTTGCGGAAGTCGGGCATGCCCTGCGGGTGTCACGGGTCGGTGCCGGTCCTTGTCACCGGTCTGTGACAGTCGGCCGGTCGGGGGTGTGGTGGCACAGATGTACGAGGGTGTGGTGGTGCGGGTGTGACGTCCCGAAAATGCGCTCGGCGGGCGGCCGGTGCGTGGCCGACGGACGGCCTGTGGAGGCGGGCGGGGGCGGGGATGGGGGTTGCCGTAGCGCTTAGGCTGTGCGGCAGTAGCCAGTTCCAGCCAGGGGGCAACCGCCATGACGACAGGTCGGCTCGGGCAGAGCGCCGCGCCACCGAACACGGCCTACGCCGGGCAGGTCGTGCATTTCCCGGACCCGGTCCGGGCCGCGCGCTTTCCGCGGGGTGTTCGGGTGGACGGTTCGGGTTTTCCGGACTTTTCTCCGTATGCGCGGGCGGCGGCGGAGATCGCCGAGCCGCCGGAGGGTTTCGGGGTCGACGAGTTGCGGCTGACGGACTTCGTGTCGGCCAACGCCGCCCTGCACGGGGAGGGCCACGAGCTGTGGGAGGACGTGCCGTCGGTGGCGACGCCGCACGGCTGGACGTGGCACCACGTGGCGGGGACGCGGCGCGTGGAGCTGGTACCGGTCGAGGTGAAGGCGCTGCTGCGGCACCACGGCGGGCTGGCGACGGCGGCGGTGGACCACGAGAAGCGCGGGACGCGGCCGTTGCAGGAGACGCGGCCGACGCACTTCGGGCTGCCGCACCGTGACGTGTCGGTGCCGGAGGACGCGGTGCTGCAGGCCGAGGAGGCGCTGGGGTACCGGCTGCCGGGCGCGTACCGGGCGTTCCTGAAGGCGGCGGGCGGGTGCGCGCCGGTGGGCGCGGCGCTCGATCCGGAGCTGGGGCTGCTGGTGGACCAGCCGTTCTTCACGGTGCGGGACGACGCGGCCGTGAACGACCTGGTGTACGTGAACAAGTGTCTGCGGGACCACTTCACGAAGGACTACCTGGGCGTGGGGTTCGTCCAGGGCGGTGTGATCGCGGTGAAGGTGCGGGGGGACGCGGCCGGTTCGGTGTGGTTCTGCGCGTACGACGACGCGCGGGACCGGGACGGCTGGTCGGTCCAGGAGCGGGTGGAGCGGCTGTTGCTGCCGTGCGGCGGGGACTTCGACGAGTTCCTGGAGCGGCTCGCGGGCAATCCGCCGGAGCTGGAGACCGTGGCGAACCTGATGGTGGACGGCGGCTTCGCGCGCGCCGTTCCGGTGGAGGGGTGACGGCGCGATGGTGACGTTCGCGCAGGCGCAGGAGCGCGCGGAGCGCTGGGTCAACGGCGAGGTGCCGGCGTACCAGCAGCGTGAGGTGCGGGTACGGGAGTTCGGGCTGGGCTTTGTGGCCTGGGCGGAGGACCGCGAGGGCGGGCCGGCGGTCGGCGGTGGCCGGCAGCGGCTGGTGATCGCCCGGGACAGCGGGGAGACGACGCTGTGGCCGGGGCTGCCGGTGGGTGAGGTGATCCGGCGGTACGAGGAGGAGTACGGCGCGGTGCCGGAAGCGGCGCCCGCGCCGGAGGTGCCGCGGCAGCGGATCGATCTGGAGCAGACGTCGTTCCTGCTGACGCCTCCGGAGTGGCTGCAGGAGGCGGCGGACGCGATCGGCATTCCGGAGCGTGGGGCGGGGTCGTCTGGGACGACGGGGTCGCAGGGGACGCCGGGGACGGAGACACCGAAGGCGGAGACGTCGGGAGCGGGGACGTCGGGGGCGCAGGCCGCTGCCGTGGAGCCGCCTGCCGCGCCGTCGCCTGTTGAGCAGCCTCCTGCCGCGCCGGCCCCCGTTGAGCAGCCTCCTGCCGCGTCGGACGCCGGTGCGGTCGCGGAGGACGAGGCGCCCGCTTCCTCCAGTACGACCTCCGGTACTTCCGCTCCCTCTTCCGGTACGTCCGCCGCCCCCTCCTGGGAGGGCACGGACATCACCGCGGACGACGACGGCGACGACCGGTCGGTGGGGCTGCCCGCGACCGTGTTCGCGCCGCCGCTGAGCTTCGACGAGGACGCGGAGCAGGGCTCGGCGCAGCATTCGGTGCGCCCGGACGCCAAGACCGAGCTGCTCCACGGGGGCAGCCAACTGCCGCCCACGGCGATCGCGCCGGCCATCGAGGACCCGGCCGCCGGTCCGCCCCCGGGCCCCGCGGCTCCGGCCGCTGCCGCGCCCGGTCTGTCGGACCTGCCGCCGCCGTCCGGCCCGCCTGTGACGCACCTGCCGCC
>NZ_JBEPFC010000084.1:0-30135 GCF_040301705.1 Streptomyces sp. NPDC000151
GCAGCGGCCCGCCGCGCTCGGCGGCCCCGGCGGCCAGGGCGTCGAGCACGGTGTCCAGCAGCGGCCGCAACGCCTGTGGCCCTTCGGGGCCGCCGGCCAACGCGGGGGCGGACGTGGTGGGTGTGCCAGCGGTGTGGGTGGGCGCGGGGTCGTCGAGTACGGCGACGGCGCCCGGTCTGGCGGACGAGCAGTTGTCGTGGCCGTCTGCCGTGGTCGTACCGCCTCCCGTCGGGGTGGAGTCGAGGTGGATGGGGGTGCTGTCGCCTGGGGCCGGGGCGCCTGGGGCGGGCACAGACATGAGTGCCCTTCTTGTTGGGATCCGATCGGTTTAGGGCGACCTAAGTTACGTGCACCATTGATCCACTGGCGGCGGTTTCGTGATTTTCACCCGTTGGGTGTACCCCGATTACGTACTACGCGGTGTTCACCTCTTCCGTACATGCGCGCATCACCTCTGGGCATCCCGCACGGCCAACGCACGCCGCAGGTCGTCGAGTTGGTCGGCGAGCTTGCGCCGGAGGGCAGGGGTGGGCTCGGCGTCGCGCAGGCATGCCTCGCCGTGCCGGAGGGTTTCCGCGTGGACGATCGGTGCGGGGAATGCGTACCGGCCGGCGGCTTCGGCCAGGGCGGGGCCGCGGCGTTCGGCAACGGTGACGGCATCAATGAAGTACCGCTCCACATACGGGCGTACGAGATCGGCCTGCTCGGGAGCCCAGAAGCCGGTGGCGGTGGCCACGAAGAGATAGACGGAGAGGTCGTCGGCCGGATCGGCCGTGAACATGGCGTCCCACGCGGCCTTCTTGGCGGCCGGGTCGGGGAGCGCGGCGTGGCAGCGGGCGGCGCCTTCCTTGCCGCTGGCGCTGGGGTCCCGGGTCAGCTCGGCGTCGATGGCGGAGGGCGTGGTGGCGCCGAGGACGGCGAGGCGGCCGAGGATGCGCCAGCGCAGTTCGGGGTCGAGGGCGGGGCCGCCGGGGACGCTGTCGCCGTCGAGCCAGTCCTGGATGCCTTCGGGTGTTGTGGCGCTGTCGATGAAGGTGCGGACGGCTGCCAGGCGGAGGCCCTGCATGTCGCCGTTCTCGCTGCCTTCGGTGCGGCGGAGGATGTCGCGGCAGAGGTCGGCGAGGGTGGTGAGGGCGGCGGGGCGGTCGGCCGCGGGGAGGTAGCGGTCGGCGATCTGGCCGCGGGCGAAGGACAGTACGCCCTGGACGAGGGCGGTGTCGGTCTCGTGCGGGAGGTGGGTGCGGACGGCTTCGAGGTAGGCGGCGGGGGGCAGTTCGCCGTCGCGGACCATGTCGCGGGCGGCGTTCCAGACCACGGCGCGGGTGAGGGGGTCGGGAAGGCCGGAGAGGGCGCTCCGGGCGGTGGTCCAGGAGGTGGGGTCGAGGCGAACCTTGGCGTAGGTGAGGTCGCCGTCGTTGAGCAGGACGAGGTCGGGGCGGCGGCCCGGGATGGTGTGTGTGCGGTCTCCGGGCAGGTCGTGGGTGAGGGGTGTGCGGGGGACGAGGCGGCCGGGGATGGTGGGGTCCTGGTCGTAGAGGCCGGTGGTGAGGTGGTGCGGGCGGTCACCCTCGTGGGTGACGGTGAGGGTCCAGGAGCCGTCGGCGGTCTCGTCGATGACGGGGGTGAGGGTGTCGACTCCGGTGGTGCGCAGCCACTTGTCGGCCCAGGCGTGGACGTCACGGTCGGTCGCGCGGGCGAGGGAGTCGGTGAAGTCGGCGAGGGTGGCGTTGCCGAAGCGGTGCCGGGCGAAGTGGTCGTTGATGCCGGCGAGGAAGTCCTTTTCCCCCATCCAGGCGACGAGTTGGCGCAGCGCGGAGGCGCCCTTGGCGTAGGAGATGCCGTCGAAGTTGAGGAAGGCGGAGGCGGTGTCGGGGACGGCGTCGGGGGCGGGGGCGACGGGGTGGGTGGAGGGGCGCTGGTCGGCGTCGTATCCCCAGCTCTTGCGGGCGACTCCGAAGTCGGTCCAGGTATCGGTGAAGTGGGTGGCTTCGCTGAGGACTTGGTATCCCATGTATTCGGCGAAGGACTCGTTGAGCCAGATGTCGTCCCACCAGGCGAGGGTGACGAGGTCGCCGAACCACATGTGGGCCATTTCGTGGGCGATGACCATGCCGCGGGTCTGGCGCTCGGTGTCGGTGACGGCGGAGCGGTAGACGAATTCGTCGCGGAAGGTGACGAGGCCGGGGTTCTCCATGGCGCCGGCGTTGAATTCGGGGACGAAGGCCTGGTCGTAGGAGTCGAAGGGGTAGGGCTCGTCGAAGAGCTGGTGGTAGCGGTCGTAGCAGCGGCGGGTGATGTCGAGGATCTCGTCGGCGTCAGCGTTGAGGTACGGCGCGAGAGACCGTCGGCAATGGATGCCGAACGGGAGGCCGGCGTGCTCGGTGCGGACGGAGTGCCAGGGGCCGGCGGCGACGGCGACCAGGTAGGTGCTGATGGGCGGCGTGGGGGCGAGCGACCAGCGGCCTTCGGGGGTGCGGGTGGCGCGGGAGTTGCCGAGGACGGTCCAGCCGTCGGGGGCGGTGACGGTGAGCGCGAAGACGGCTTTGAGGTCGGGCTGGTCGAAGGCGGGGAAGACGCGCTGGACGTCTTCCATGAACAGCTGGGTGTAGACGTAGGTCTCGCCGTCGGCGGGGTCGGTGAAGCGGTGCATGCCTTCGCCGGTGCGTGAATAACGCATGGTGGCTTCGATGCGCAGCTCGTGCTCGCCGGGGGTGAGGCCGGTGAGCGGGAGGTGGTTGTCGACCAGGTCGGCGGGGTCGAGGGGGCGGCCGTCCAGGGTGGCGCTGTGCAGGTGGTCGGGCTTGAGGTCGAGAAAGGTGTCGCCCGAAGTGCGCGCGCTGAAGCGGATGGCCGTGCGGGTGGTGAAGTGCTCCTCGCCGGTGGTGAGATCGAGGTCGATGTCGTAGCGGTGGACGTCGAGGATGCGGGCTCGGGTTTGCGCTTCGTCGCGCGTCAATGCGGGCATGGCGTCATGCTGCCGCAGGTCGGCGGTTCCGCGCACCCATGCCTCCGAGCCTGTGGATAACTCGCCGGGCCGGGGCTGTGAGCGGGGCGTCGGGCCGGTGCCCGGGCCGGCCGGGAGCGGGTCGTCGGCGAGACGGTGACGGCTGGGGAAGGCCACGCCGCGGCGGTGCGGAAGGCCGTACTTCTGCGGGGGCGGAAGGCCGTGCCGCGGCGGGGGCGGAAAGTCGTACCGCGGCGGGTGCGGAATTCGCGTCGAAGCGGGAGCGGGGGCCGCGCAGCGGCGGCCCTGACCGTTAAGCGGCACGGCTTCTCAGTACTAAGATTTCCGGAAGATCACGGCCGGGTGCCCGGCCCGAGGGGCGAGCCCGGGGAGGGTGCCGAGATGGCGAGGAAGACGGCGGCGCGGGACGCGGTGGCCGGCATCATCGAGGACTGGCGGCGGGAGCGGCCGGAGCTGGACACCTCGCCGCTGGAGGTGCTGGCGCGGCTGCACCGCACGTTCCTGCGGTACAGCGCGAAGCTGACGGCTTCGGTGGAGTCGCACGGCCTGTCGGTGGCCGGGTTCGACGTGCTGACCGCGCTGCGCAGGGCGGGGAAGCCGTACCGGCGCACGGCGGGCCAGCTGGCCGATTCGGGGCTGATCTCGTCGGCGGGCGTGACGCTGCGGATCGACCGGCTGGAGAAGGACGGGCTGATCGTACGGGAGCGGGACCCGGAGGACCGGCGGGTGGTGCGGTCGCGGCTGACGGAGGAGGGCCTGGCCAGGATCGACGCGTTGTTCGCCGAGCATCTGGAGAACGAACGGCGGATGCTGGCCGGCCTCTCCCCCGCCGAGTGCCGTCAGCTGGCGCGGCTGCTGTCGAAGCTGGAGCGGTCCATCACGGAGTCGGGTGCGGCGGAGCGGGACGGGTCGCCCGAGGCGTGAGCGGCGGGTCCTCGGCGTCGGACCGGCCGGGTCGGAGCAGGAGCCATGCTCCGCAGAGCAGCGTGATGGCCTGGGCGCCGATGAGCAGCGCGTATCCGGCGGCGAAGCCGTGGCCGCCGCCGAGGGCGATGGCCGCGCCCATGGCGGTGGGCATGAAGGCGGAGACGAGATTGCCGACGCCGTTGACCACTCCGTAGGCGCTGCCGACCGTACCGGCCGGCGCGTGCCGCTGTACGAGGGTGGGGATGGCCGGGCCCTGCAGGCCCCAGAAGCCGCCCGCCAGGACGAGTCCGGTGGCGGCGAGCCAGGCGGCGTGCGCGGTGATGACGAGCAGGACACTGCTCCCGGTGCCGAGCGCGCCGACGACGAAAAGCAGAGGCAGCCTGCGGGCGGGCAGTTTGTCGATGAGGTGCCCGCCGAGGAAGCCGGAGGCCAGGCTCATCAGGAACGGCAGCGCGGAGACGGCGCCCATCTGGGCGAGGGAGAAGTGGCGTTCCTGCAGGAGGTACGCCGGCAGCCAGGAGCTGCTCCCCCACAGGTAGGCCAGGGTGGCGATCTCGATGAGCAGGATGCAGCCGAGGCGTGGGGTGCGCAGGGCTTCGCGCAGCGTGGCCGCGACGCCGCGACGCGCTCCCGTGGGCGCACTCTCCTGTCCGGTCCGGCCCTCCCCCGTACGCCCGCGTCCTCGTCCGCGTATGAAGAGCGCGATCAGCGGCAGCCCTATCGCGGCGTTGAGGAGCGCGAGGAGTACGAAGGACGTGTGCCAGTCGTAGCGGTGCACGATGTAGGTGATCAGGGGCAGCCCGATGGCGGTGCCCAGGGAGACGCCCATGGAGCTGACCGCGTTGGGCCTGCCGACCTCGTGCGGTGCGAAGTGCTCCTTGACGTACATCGTCTTGAGCGAGAACAGCGGCCCTTCGGACACGCCCAAGAGGAAGCGGAGGGCGACGAACATCAGGGCGCCGAGCGCGTACGGGGAGAGCAGGGTGAGCGCTGCCCACAGGCCGACGCTCACCAGGAGGCCGCGCCGCGCCCCCAGGGCGGATTCGTACAGCGGGGTGAGGAAGAAGGCGGCGAGTCCGTACCCGATGAGGAAGACGGTCATCAGGGCGCCTTGGAGGACGCGGTCGCCGGTCATGCCGAAGTGGTCGGTGAAGGCGCGGTCGGTGATCAGTACGGAGACGTTGACGCGGTCGATGTAGGAGATCAGGACGACGGCGAGCAGGCTGAGGACGCCCGCCCACCGCCGCGGGGAGGCCGTGGCGGTGGGCGGTGCGGCGGTGGGCGTCACGGTGTCAGCCGCCGGCGGGGGCGGTCGCCGCGGCGGGCTCCGGGGAGGCGAGCGCGGCGGCCTGCTGTTCGGCCGCGGTCCGGTAGAGGCGGCGCAGCCGTACGACGCCGAGGTCGTGCTGGTAGAGGTTCTCGCCCTGGTCGGCGTCGTGCGGCATCGCCTCCAGCATGACGCGGTCCTGTTCGAGCACTTCCCAGTGGCGCTTCTCGATGAGGGTGCGGTACAGGAAGCGCCAGGTGTCGCGCTGCCACCCTTCGACGTTGCGGTAGCGCCAGAAGAAGACGCCGCTGCGGTGCGCGTCCACGGGGCAGATCATGCCGACGATCCCGAAGGGGCCGCCGGGGCCCGCGGACGGCGGGTACGGGATGGACAGGTCGACCCAGTCGACACCGGTGCGGCACAGTTCGACCCAGTCGAAGTTGACGCCGCGCTGGTCGGTCTTCTCGAAGAAGTAGCCGCGGTTCGTCTCCCGGATACGGAACTTGGCGGTGGTGTCACCGTCGAACATCGTGTGCGAGTCGTGGTGCAGGAACTGTCCGTGCATCGGGTCGAGGAGGTTCTCCATGCCGAACCGCCAGGGCACGTTCCACTCCGCGTAGCAGAGGATGGCCTCGGTACCGGGGGCGGTGAGCGGTTCGGGGAGGGTCAGTTCGCACGGCTCCGGGTGCTGCTCGTCGCCGAAGTAGGCGAGGATCGCGCCGCCGACCTCGCGTACGGGGAGGCTGGTGACGAGCTTCTTGCCCTCCAGGTTGCAGCCGGGCAGGCCCGGTACGGAGGAGACCGTGCCGTCGCCCTCGACCTCGACGCCGTGGTACCAGCAGGCCACGCGGTCGCCGAGGTGCTTGCCGAGCGAGAGCCGGGCGCCCCGGTGCGGGCAGCGGTCGGCGAGCATGTGGAGCGTGCCGTCGCCGCGGCGGAAGAGAAGCCAGTCCTCGCCCAGGGCCGTGACCTTGCGCATGCCTCCGGGGGCGACGAAGTGGGACGGCACTACGGGGTGCCACTGGTTGCGCAGCCCGGTGGCGTAGATGTGGTCGGCGGTGGCGGCGGTGCCGGCCTTAGTGTGGGTGAGGGTCATGTCAGGCTCCCAGGCGGTGCATCTCGGCGCGGAAGGTGTCCTCGGTCCAGGGCGTGCCGTCGGGGGCGTGCACCTGCCGGGAGTTGAGGCCGCGGACGACGTCGGCCAGCTCGTGGCCTTCCTTGGTGAAGACCTCTTCGAGGGTGGCTGCGAGCTTGTACTCGTAGGGGGTGGGCTCGTGCGTACGGGACTGGTGGACGTCCAGGTACGGCCAGGCGGTCATCGGTGCCTCCGGTGTCTACAAGGCGAGCTGGGTGGCTTACAGGTCGAGCACGAGGCGGTCGGAGGCACAGCGCGAGACGCAGATCATCATGGTCGCGTTCGCCGCGTGCTCGGCCTCGCTGAGGAGGAAGTCGCGGTGGTCGGGGACGCCTTCGAGGACGCGGGTCTCGCAGCTGCCGCAGATGCCGTCCCGGCAGGAGCTCTCGGCCTGCAGGCCGGCGGACTCGGCCGCTTCGAGGATCGAGGTGTCGGCGCCGACGCTGAGCGTCACTCCGGAGCGGCGGCACTCGACTTCGAAGGCGCTGTCGTCGCCGCTGCGTTCCACGGTGGGCGCGGCGAAGCGCTCCACCCGGAGCTGTGCGGCGGGGCAGCGGTCTTCGACGGCGGCGAGCAGCGGCTCGGGCCCGCAGCAGTACACGAGGGTGCGGTCGTCGAGGCCGTTCAGGGCGGCGTCGAGGTCGATGTGGCCGTGCTCGTCCTGGGGGTGGAGGACGAGTTCGCCGCCTCCTCGGGTGGCGAGGTCGGTGAGTTCGGTGCCGAAGGCCATCGAGGCGCGGCTGCGGCCTCCGTGGACAAGCCGCCAGGGCACGCCCTTACGGGTGGCCTCGCGGGCCATGGCCAGCAGCGGGGTGATGCCGATGCCGCCGGCGATGAACAGGTACGCGGGCGCGTCGGCGAGCGCGAAGTGGTTGCGGGGCCCGACGGCGGTGACGGCCTGTCCGGGGCGCAGCTGGGTGTGGACGAAGCGGGAACCTCCGCGGGAGGCCGGTTCGTTGAGGACACCGAGGCGGTAGCGGGTGGTGTCGAGGGGGTCGCCGCACAGGGAGTACTGCCGGGTGTGGCCGCCGATGTGCAGGTCGAGGTGGGCGCCGGGCTGCCAGGCGGGCAGTGGCTTGCCGTCGGGGTGGACGAGGTCGACGGAGAGCACACCGTCGGCTTCCCAGGTCATGCGATGGACGAGCAGGTCGAGGCGGGGCTCGGCGGCCGTGGCCTGGTCGGAGCTGCCCTGCTGGGTGTCGTTGCTGGTCATGGCGTCGGCCTCCTCACGCGGTGGGGATCTTGACGGGCGGGGTGAACGGGTTCTTCATCGGGCCGAGCGCGGTGAGGTCGACCTCTATGAGGGTGGGGCCGCCGGAGGCGGCGGCCTCGGTGAGGACGGGCGCCGCGTCGGCCTCGGCGGCGATCCGGGCGTACGGCAGGCCGCAGGCGCGGGCCAGGAGGGAGAAGTCGGGGGTGGTGAGGTCGACTCCGGAGCGGCGCTCGCTGTAGCGGTCCTGCATGTTGCGGAGCACGCCGTAGCCGCCGTCGTTGAAGACGAGGAGGGTGAGGGCGGGCCGCTCCTGGGCGAGCGTGAGGAGCTCCCCGAGGTGCACGGCGAGGCCGCCGTCGCCGGCCATGACGACGGTCGGTACGTCCGGCCGCGCGAGTGCGGCGCCGAGGCCCATACCCAGACCCTGGCCGATGCCGCCGCCGCGTGGGAAGACGTTGTCGCGCGGGTCGTAGATCTCCAGCAGGCGGTTGCCCCAGCTGCTGGAGGGGATGGTGACGTCGCGGGCGATGACGGCGCGGCGCGGCAGGGCGGCGCGCAGGGCGTCGCAGACGGCGGCCTGCGGCCCGATGCCGTCGTGCAGGGCGGCGCGTGCCTCTTCGCGTACGGAGGCGACGCGGGCCGTCCAGCCGGGCTCGGAGCTGCCGGTCGCGGGGCCGTCGCCGGGAGCCGGCGGCGCCTCGGGCAGGCGGGCGAGCAGGGCGCCGAGTACGGCGTGCGCGTCGCCGTGCAGCGCGTGCTGCGCCGGGTAGACGCGCTCCAGGGCGGCGGCGTCGAGGTCGACCTGAATGTGCGCTTCGGGCAGGGCGAGGGAGTAGTCGCCGGTCTCGTTGGAGCGGAAGTGGGTGCCGATGGTGAGCAGGACGTCGGCGTCGGCGAGCAGGGCGCGGCCCGCCGGTGTGGTGGCGAAGTTGCCGATGACCTGCGGGTGGTCCTCGGGGACCGCGCCACGGCCGGAGTTGGAGGTGAACAGTCCGGCGCCGGTGCGTGCCATCAGGTCGGCGAGCCGGTCCGGAGCACCGCACGCGCCGCCCCCGGCCCAGATCAGGGGCCTGCGGGCGCCGGCCAGCAGCCGTGCGGCGGCGTCGAGTTCCGCCGCCTCCGGATGGGCTGTCTCCGGGGGCGCCGCGGTGACGTGCTCGTCCTGCTGCGGCGCGTACTGCAGGTCGATCGGCCACTCCACGCTCGCCGGGCCGCCCGGTGCGCGCAGGGCGGCACGGGCCGCTTCGCGCAGGATGCGGCCCGCCGCGTCCGTGGAGGGCACGGTCGCGGCGTACGTGGAGACCGCGCGCAACATGGCGAGCTGGTCCTTGGTCTCGTGGATGAAACCGCGGCCGCTGCCGAGGTACTGGCTCTCGATCTGGCCGGTGACGTGCAGGACGGCGGTGCCGGCGCTGAGCGCTTCGATGAGCGAGCCGGCGGCGTTGCCGGCACCGGTGCCGGTGGAGGTGAGGGCGCAGCCCAGGGAGCCGCGGGCGCGTCCGTAGGCGTCGGCGGCGTTTACGGCGGTGGCCTCGTGGCGTACGGGAACGAAGCGCAGCTCACGGTCGACGGCTTCGACGAGCGGCAGGTTGTGGACGCTGACGATGCCGAAGACGGTGTCGATGCCGAGTTCGCGCAGGACGGCGACGAGGAGGTCGCCTCCGGTGGGATGGTGCGTCATGGAGGCTCCTCAGAGGATGCCGCGGCCGACTCCGCCGCAGACGTCGATGCTGGTTCCGGTGATGTAGGAGGCGCGCGGCGAGAGGAGGGCCAGTACCGCGTAGGCGACTTCCTCGGCGCGGCCGAGGCGGCCCAGGGCGATGCCGCGGTCGGCGGCCAGTTCGGCCTGCCACTCCTCGTAGGTGAGCCCGCTGTCGGCGGCGGCGTGCCGGCGTGTCCACTGCCCGGTGTCGATCAGGCCGAGGCACACGGAGTTGACGCGGATGCCGTCGGGGGCGAGTTCCCGGGCGAGGTTGGCGGAGAGGTTGAGGATGCCGGCGCGGGCGGCGCTGGTGGTGATGAGGCGCGGTTCGGGCTGCTTGGCCAGTACGGCGTTGATGTTGACGATGCAGGCGGCGTCGGAGGCGCGCAGGTGCGGAAGGGCGGCGTGCAGCGGGTTGAGTACACCGGCGAACTTCAGCTCCAGTTCGTCGCGCCAGTCCTCCTCGGTGGTCTCCGCGAGGCGCTTCATACGGGACTGGCCGGCGTTGTTGACCAGGCCGTCCAGGGCGCCGAAGTGGTCGGCGGCGCGGGTCACGAAGCCGCGTACGGCGGTAGCGTCCCGTACGTCGCAGACGCCGGTCAGCAGCCGGTCGGTGCCTGCTCCGAGGCGGGCCGCGGCCTTGTCGAGGCGGTCGGCGTCGCGGCCGCAGGTGGCGACGCGTGCGCCTTCGGCCAGGAGGGCGCGGACCGTGGCCAGGCCGACGCCCGAGCTGCCGCCGGTGACCAGTACGGTGCGGTCGGCGAGGCCCAGGTCCATGGGATGTTCCTTCGGTGGTGGTGAGCGGTGCGAGGTGCCCGGCAGGGGATGCCCGGTGGCGGCCGTGCGGGCCGGGCGGGTTGATCAGTGCATGGTGAAGCCGCCGTTGACGGCGATCACCTGTCCTGTGAGGTAGCGGGATTCCTCGCCGAGCAGGAAGGCGACGACACCGGTGAGGTCGTCCGGCTGCTGGGTCCGGGAGATGGCCCGGTTGAGCCGGTAGAGCTCGTGGCGCTCCGCCGGGACGTTCTCGGTCGCCTCGCACTCGGTGATGCCCGGCGCGACGGCGTTGACGGTGATGCCCCGGTCGCCCAGTTCGCGGGCCATGGCCCGGGTGAGGGCGATGACGGCTCCCTTGGAGGCGATGTAGTGGGCCAGCCGCGGGGAACCGTACAGAGCGGCGTCCGACGCGAGGTTGACGATGCGGCCGCTGCCCGCGGCGAGGAGCTGGGGCAGCAGGGCGCGGGCGACGAGCCACGGCCCGCGGGCGTTGACCGTCATGATGCGGTCCCAGGCGTCGATGCCGATGTCCTGGAATTCCTTGCCGCCCACGCCGTTGGCGAGGCCGGCGTTGTTGACCAGGCCGTGCAGCGGCCCCAGCTCGGCGACGCGCTCCGCCATCGCCGCGACCGAATCCGGGTCGGCGACGTCGCACGGCACGAAGTGGGCTTCGCGGCCCTCGGCGCGCAGCTCGTCGGCCACCTGTGTGCCGCGCTCGGCGTCGAGTTCGGCGAGGACGACGCGGTGTCCGTCCGCTGCGGCCCGGCGGGCCATGGCCTCCCCCAGGCCACGGCCGGCGCCGGTGATGACGACGGTACGCATCAGTCGCGGGTGACGCCGTGCATCGGCGAGTGCTCGGGGTAGGTGGGGATCTGCGGCTTCTGCGTGCCGATGACGACGCAGAAGAGGGCGTCGGTGTCGCCTTCGTTCTTCAGGCTGCGGGCCACTCCCGCCGGCACGACGATCATGTCCCGGTAGCCGAGGGTGCGGTACTCGGCCTCGTTGTCGCCGCGGTGGATACCGACCCTGACCTGCCCTTCCAGGACGAAGAACGCCTCTTCGACGTCGTGGTGGGTGTGCTCGGGGCCCTCGGCGCCGGGCGGCAGCAGCATGTTGGAGAAGGTGAAGCCGCCGGACGGCAGGACGCGGTTGTCGCCTTCGTGGTTGCCGGTGGCGCCGGAGCCGACGTACCGGATCTGGGCGCGGCGGTACTGGTCACCGGCCTTGGCCTGGAAGGCCAGGGTGTCCCAGTCGGGCTCGCGGGAGTCCTTGGTGGCGATCAGGGAGTCGGTGTAGCGGGCGAGGTCGCCGCCGTTGTCGTAGTCGGTGGTGGTGATGGGCATGATGCGACGTCCTTTAGTCGTATGAATGGGCGGGGCTGTGGACAGTCCTCAGCCGGCTTCGGCGATTCCTGCTGAAATTCGGAGGTGGGCGAGAACCCACGCGTCGAAGGCATCGGGCTGTTCCTGGTTCGCGAGGTGACCGGCGTCCTTGACGATCACGTACACGGAGGAATGGAGGTCTGCTGTGAGCGTCTGGCTCGCTTCGATACCGGTGACCCGGTCCTGGTCACCGCAGAGCACCAAGGTGGGCGCCGTGACGGCGGCGAGGTCGGCGATACGCAGGTCGGTGGCGGCCATCGACTCGGTGGCGTAGCGGTAGCCGGGGAGCCGCAGGGAGCGGGCCATGGTGTCGGTGACGCGCTGGACGAGAGCGGCGGGAGCGGCGTCGGACACCAGGCGGGGGCCGCGCCGTTCGGCGAAGGCGCGGGGACCGGCTTCGGCCAGCTCGTCGGCCCTGGCCCGCATCGCTTCAGCCTTCGCCGGGTCGGTGCCCGAGCCGGCACTGGAATCGGCAACGATCAGAGAGGAGACGAGTTCGGGGTGGCGGGCAGCGAGCCGCACGGCGATGACGCCACCCCAGGAGACCCCGAGCACGTGAGCGCGCCCGCCACGCTGCCGGATGAGGGCGGCGGCGGTGTCGGCGAAGTCGTCGAGCGTGAACGGGCCCGACGGATCGGCCGACTCGGCATAGCCCGGCGCGTCCCAGGCCACCACGCGCACGTACCGGCTCAGCGTGGCGAGCTGCGGCGCGAACGCGGCGGAGGAGGACCCGATCCCGTGCAGACACAGCAGTACAGGACCGCTGTCACCGGCTTCCTCGACGTGCAGCCCGGCGAGGTCGAAAGGAGCAGACGTGGAGGACTCGGAGGACTCGGGGAACGCGGATGAAGAAGGGAGAGTGGGATGAGCGGTGCCGCTGGTCACAGGATCTGCCCCCTCCGCCCGGCGAGGGCACCGAGGCTGCGCAGCACCGCGTACGGCACGACCTGGCTGGTGGCGGGGTTGCCGGGGTCGGGGAGGTGCTGCACTTCGAAGCGGTAGACGCCGTGGCTGCCGGATGCCTCGATGACGTGCCGGGTGTGCCGGGCCGCCGGGTCGGCGACGACATGGACGCGTACGGCATCCAGGTCGCCGACGGCCAGCGCGACGGAGGCGGCGACGTTGGTGGACTTGGGGAACTTCACCGGCACGTCGCGGGCGGTGCCGCGCATGACCTCGACCGGTCCGGTGGCCGTTCGCATCCGGTGCAGCAAGTCCTCGTCCATCCACGGCTGTTCGAGGGTGCCGGGGAGCTTGGTGGTGGTGAGGGTGACGTCGGTGAGATGGCCGAGGGAGCGTACGGCCTGCAGCAGGTCGAGGCCGCCGACGGCACCGCCGGTGAAGTACACACGCCCCGGGCCGGCGGCGAGGAGAGCGGAGGCGAGGTCCTCATCGGTGAGCGCACCGGTGGAGGCGATGAGGAGGTCGGTACCGGAGCGCAGGACGCGTTCGCCCCACTCGCGGACGACGCCCTGGCCCGCCGCTTCGACGATGAGGTCGCAGCGGTCGAGGGCGTCCTCGAAGGAGAGCTGCGGTACGGGGGCGTCGCCGAGAGCACGGTTGTCGACGATGCAGATCAGCTCGGCGCCGGGGACCTTCCCCTCGGCGAGCGCGGTGCCCACGACGCGGCCGATGGCACCCCAGCCGACGAGGCCGATCTTGCGGGACGTGGGGGGTGTGGTGGGCGCCGGTGAGGCGGTGGGCGTTGTGGCAGTCGGAGGGAGGGTTGCCGAAGGGCGGGTTGTCGAGGAGGCGGTTGTAGCGGTTTCCAGAGAGGTCGTCGAGGAGGTGGTGGCTGTGGTCGTCGAGGGGAGGGCCGACGTGGTGGTCGACGTCAGGTTCTGCGTGCTGGTCGGGTGCGTCATGCGGGGATCTCCTGGGGGGCCGGCTGGGTGAGTGGGCCGGGGTCGGGGTGACCGGCCATGTGGGAGCGGATCTCCTGTGACGGGGGCCCGGCGGTGCCCCACAGGTCGGACAGCTCCGGTACACGGCGCCAGACGCGGGCGATCCAGGCGTCCTCGACGATCTGCGCGACCTCGGAGGTGTATTCGCAGACGAGACCGGAAGGGTCGGTGAAGTAGGAGAAGGTGTTGTTACCGGGTCCGTGTCGCCCCGGGCCCCACTGGGGGGTGATGCCGTGGTGACGCAGCCGGCCCAGACCGCGCATGAAGTGGTCGACCGAGCTCATCTCGTACGCGACGTGGTTGAGGGAGGCCCACTCGGCCTGGTTGAAGGCGATGCAGTGGTGGTCCGCGTTGCAGCGCAGGAACGCCATCTGGTGTTCCGACCAGTCCGATACCCGCAGGCCCAGGACGTCGCAGTAGAAGGCGACGGCGGCGTCGATGTCGGCGGTGTTGAGCACGGCGTGGGTGACGCCGACCGGGACGGCGCCGTCGCGGCCCCGCGGGGCGACGGCTTCGACCTGGGCACTGATCTCGATGAGCCGCTGCTCGGGGTCGGTGAAGCGGAGTCCGTAGCCACCGCCGACCTGGTCCAGCGGGCCGGGGCCGGTGACGGGGGTGATGCCGCGGGCGAGCAGTCGGCGGGCGGCCTCGTCGACCTCGGCGGGGGTGGCGACGGCGAAGGCGATCCGGCCGAGTCCGGTGCGGTCGGCGCGGGTCAGCTGGAGAACGTGGTGTTCGTCGCCGGTGCCGCGCAGCCAGCGTGCGCCCCGGTCGCCCTCGACGGCCTCCAGGCCCCAGACCTCCTGGTAGAAGTCGGCGGCTTCGGTGAAGGCGGGGGTGAACAGTTCGACGCACCGCAGGGAACGCAGGCGCGCGATGGGCTGCTGGGGCGGAGGCTGGTGCGGGGTGCGGGACATCGCTGTCTCCAGTCGTACGGGGGGGCGATGGGGCGAGGCGGCGGTGGGTGGTGGGCCGATGGGCGGTGCTGGGCTGCGGGCCGACGGCCGGCGTTGGGTTGGTGGGCCCGTGGGCGGTGGGCGGTGGGCGGTGGTGGGTGTGGGTTGGTGGGCGGTGGTGGGTTGGTGGGCGGTGGTGGTGGGAGGAGGTGGGTGGGGGCGGGGCGGGGCCCCGAAGGGGCGGGGGACGGCCCTTGGAGAGGGCGGCGGGGCCGGTTAAGTGGCCCAGGGGAGCGGAGCGGAGGAGGTGTTCCAGTAGAGGGACTTTTGGCGTTGGTGGGCGCGGATGCCGTCGCGGCCCTTTTCGCGGCCGAGGCCGCTGTCCTTCATGCCGCCGAAGGGGGTGGAGATGCTGAATTGCTTGTACGTGTTGATCCAGACGGTTCCGGCGTCGATGCGGCGGGCGAGGCGCCAGGCGCGGGCGGCGTCCTTGGTCCACAGGCCGCAGGCCAGCCCGTAGACGGAGTCGTTGGCCTGGGCGACCAGGTCGTCCTCGTCGTCGAAGGGCAGGGCGACCAGGACCGGGCCGAAGATCTCTTCCTGGCAGGTGCGGGCGGTGTTGGGCAGCCCGTCCAGGACGGTGGGGAGGTAGTACGCGCCGTCGCGGTACCGCTCGCCTTCGGGGGCGGCGCCGCCGCACAGTACGCGGGCGCCTTCCTCGCGGGCGAGGTCGACGTACGCGGCGACGGCGTCCCGGTGCTTGTGGTGGACCAGGGGGGCGACCTGGGTGCTGGGGTCGGTACCGGGGCCGATGCGGAGTTTCCGCGTACGGGCGACGAGTTCGGTGAGGAAGTGGTCGTACAGGGGGCGGGCGACGAAGAGGCGGGAGCCGGCGATGCAGCTCTGGCCGCTGGAGGAGAAGATGCCGAACATGACGCCGGCCAGGGCCTGTTCGATGTCGGCGTCCTCGAGGACGACGGTGGGTGACTTGCCGCCGAGTTCGAGGGAGACCGGCATCATCTTGTCGGCGGCGGCGTGCGCGAGGGTGTGGCCGGTGCGGGTACCGCCGGTGAAGGTGACCTTGCCGACCGCCGGGTGGCGGACGATCGCGTCGCCGATGACGCTGCCGGGTCCGGGGAGTACGGAGAACAGGCCCGTGGGCAGGTCGTACTCGGTCAGCGCGCGGTGGACGATGCGGCCGAGGGCGAGGGAGACCAGCGGGGTCCACTCGGCGGGCTTGAGGAGTACGGCGTTGCCGGCGGCCAGGGCGGGGGCGAGCTTCTGGGCGTCGCTGGCGATGGGCGAGTTCCAGGGGGTGATGGCGCCGATGACGCCGATCGGCTCGTGGACGCTCATCGTGACGTACGCGCCGCGGGCGGGCGTGAGGGCGTCCTCGGCGGTCTCCAGGGCGGCGGCGGTGTAACGGAAGGTGCCGGCGGCGCTGTGGACCAGGGCGCGCGTCTCGGTACGGGCCTTGCCGGTGTCGGCGGTCTGCAGGGCGGAGAGGTCTTCGGCCGCCTCCTCGATGAGGGCGGCGATGCGGTGGAGAAGCCGGGCGCGTTCGTGGGCGGGCAGGTCGCGCCAGGCCGGGTCGGCGGCGGCCCGCGCGGCACGTTCGGCGGCCTCGTCGACGTCGGCGAGCGAGGCGCCACGGAGGACGGCGAGCACCTGACCGGTCGCCGGGTCGGTGGTGGTGATCGGAGTACCGCGGCCCGGCCGCCACTCTCCCGCGACCAGGATCTCGTCCGCCGGGGTCTTGACCGCCGGGACCTCGTCCGTCCGGGCCTCGTCCGTCGGCGTCTCGTCCGTCGGGGTCGCCTCGGCGGGGATCGCCTCCACGGTGGTGACCTCCACGGGGGTCGACGATGGCGCGGGAGACCCGGACGGTACGGACGCCCTGGACGCCCCGGACGGCGCGGGGGACCCGGACGCGCCGGACGACGCGGGCGACTCGGTCGATGCGGTGGGCCTGGCAGGCGTCGGCGGGTTCGGGGGTTTGGGGGTCGTAGACATCGGTGGGTTCCCAGACATCGGTCGGTTCGCGGACATCGGCGGGTGCATGGGCACGGGGAGTGCGGATGCGGGAAGCTTGCGTACAGAGCTGGACGAGTATGGGCGGATGTGAGCGGTATGGGGTGCTGTGTACGGATGTGGGCGGAAACGCGAAGACGGGCGACGAGAGCGGACGAGAGCGGCGGACAATGGCGGCCCTGGGCGACGAGGGCGGCAGGGGCCCGGGAAGCCGACAGGATCAGGAGCCCGGGAGGCTCCGACGACCCTGCGGTTCCGGGGACCGGGAGCCCGGGACCTCGGCCCTGGCCCCCGGGCCGCAGGCCCAGACCCCGAGCCCAGATTCCAGACCCAGATTCCCGAGCCCGACCCCGGACCCCGAGCCCGCAAGCTCCGACACCGGCTCCGGCACCGGCGCCGGCACCAACTCCGAGCAACTCCCGCGTACTTCCGCACGCTTCGGTTCCGATCGGCGCCATCAAGGCGGTACGGACGTTGACTTCTCTCAGTGCCAGGAATCTAAGCGCTTAAGTAATTGCCCGCAAGAGCCCCCGTCGAAAAATTTGCCGGAGCCAGCCCCTTGACTTGCACACCCCTTGAGTCGGTAGAACTTAAGCCCTAAGACACTTGGCGCTTACGTACGGGACTTCCCGATCTCCCGGCGCACCCTTCGCCCGCCCCCTCTCCCCCCTTTCCCTCCCCCTGTACCTCACCCGCGCCTCGTGCCGGGTCTGGAGGAATCCCGGATGAGCCTCGACGCATCTCCGGGCCGTGACACCGACGCCATCCGCGCCGGTATCGCCGCCCGGTTCGAACGTCTCCCCCTGTCCCGTTGGCACGTCACCGTCCGCATCGTCATCGGCGTGGTGACCTTCTTCGAAGCCTTCGACCAGCTGCTGATCGCCTACGCCATGCCTGAGCTGCGCCAGGAGTGGCACCTCACGGACGGTGACGCCACCGCCGTCCTCACCGTCGGTTCCCTCGGCATGCTCATCGGCGCGCTCTTCTCCGGGCGGATGGCGGACCGCATCGGGCGCGTGAAGATCATCGCGATCTGCATCGGCGTGTCGGGGCTGGCCTCGCTCGCGCTCGCGGCGAGCCCGTCGCCGTCGCCCTTCATGCTGCTGCGCTTCGTGCAGGGCCTGGCGATCGGCGGTGAAGTGCCCGTCGCCGCGACCTTCATCAGCGAGATCACCCGCAGCTTCAAGCGCGGCCGCTTTGTACTTCTGTACGAACTGGTTTTCCCCGCCGGGCTCACGCTCGGCGCGCTGGCCGCGGCGTGGATCGTGCCGGCGCTGGGCTGGCGCTGGATGTACGTCGTGGCGGCCGTGCCGGGGCTGCTCTGCATCCTCGTACAGCGCACCGTCCCCGAGTCGCCGCGCTGGCTCGCCGACCGCGGTCGGATGCGGGAGGCCGAGGCGACGATGGACCTCATCGAGGCCAAGGTCGTCGCGGCGACGGGGGCCCCGCTCCCGCCGGTCGCCGCGGCCGGCACCGCGAGTACGAGCGGTACACCCGACGGGGACAGCACAGGAGCCCATGCCACAGCACGTACCGCCTCCCCCGCCACCCCCGCCGAAGCCGCCGCGACAGGCGTGAAGGGGCTGTTCACCGGGCGGTACCGGCGTCGGACGCTGGTCATCGGGGCGCTCTGGTTCACCGGCTACTTCGTCAATTACGGCATTACGTCCTGGCTGCCGACGATCTACGGCAAGCAGTACGGGCTGTCGCTCTCCGACGCGCTGCTGTACTCGACGGTCACCTCGGTCGCCGGTTTCTTCGGCTGTCTGCTGGTCGCGCTCACCGTCGACGTGATCGGGCGGCGCAAGGTCTTCGCGCTCTTCCTCGGCGGCGCGGCCGCGCTGCTGATCGTGCTGGGCGTGCTCGGTGCCCGTACGCCCGTGCAGGTACTGGTGTGGACCTCGCTCGCCGCGGTCTGCTTCTTCGGCTCGAACATCTGCCTGTACCTGTACACGCCCGAGCTGTACCCGACGCGGATGCGGGCGCTGGGCTGCAGCGTCGGCGGCGCGCTCAACCGGCTCGGGGTGATCCTGGGCCCGGTGCTGGTGGGGGCGATCTACGCGGGCGGGGGCCAGGTCTCCGCGGTCTTCCTGACGCTGGGCGGTGTGGCCCTCGTGGGTGCGCTGGCAGCCGCGTTCTTCGCCGAGGAGACCACGAACCGGCCGCTCGAGGAAGTGTCCCCGTGACAACCGGGCAGGAGGGCGCGGCGGCTACCGGCACCAACCGAGACGCCAACCGAGGCACCAGCCAGGGCATCAGGTGAGTGCGCAGGTGAGTGCGCAGGTCAGCACACCGATACTCATCCCGCCCCGCTCACCAGCGGTGGATCGTCCGGGTCCGGGATGTGGGTGGACCAGCCGCCCGGTACCGCGCGGCCCTGCTGCCCGCGGAAGCGGACCGGTGCGGTGCCGACCCTCCGGGTGAAGAGGCGGCTGAAGTAGGCGGGGTCGTCGTAACCGACCCGGCGGGCCACCGCGGCGACCGGGAGTTCGGTGGCGGCGAGCAGTTCCTTGGCGCGGCCGAGGCGGATGCCGAGGAGGTAGTCCTTGGGGCTGCAGCCGGCGCCGCGGCGTACGGCGGTGCGTAGTTCGGCGGGGCTCATGCCGTGCCGGGCGGCGTGCTCGGCGACCGACAGCGGCAGGAACGCATCGCGGGCCAGCGCCTGCAGTACGGGATCACCGTCGGCGTCGGTGTCGGCGCGTGCGCGGCGCAGCGCGACGAGCAGTTCGTGCACCGCGGCGGAGGTCTCGACCTCCAGGAGCGGGTTGCCACGGCGGGCGGCGCGGGCGATGCGGCCGATGGCGGCGCGGGCGGCGGCGGTGTCGGCGAGCGGGACGAGCGGCCGGTCCGGTCGGTGTTCTATGTAGCCGAGTTCGGTGTACGTGGTGGCGGCGGGGCCGGTGAAGTCGACGAAGCTCTCGTCCCAGCCGCTGTCCGGGTCGGCGCCGTAGTGGTGCGGGACGCCGGGGGTGAGCCAGAGGAGGGCGGGCGCGGTGACGGGGTGCCGGGTGCCGTCGGGGTCCGCGTACCAGCCGCTGCCGGCGTGGAGGACGACGGCCACGTGGTGGTCGAGGGTGCGCGGGCCGACGGCGGGCAGCGTGCCGTGCTGGAGGCCGACGCCGAGGCAGACCAGGCCGAGCCGGTGGTGGACCGGGCTCGGCGTGAAGTAGCGCATCCAGGTGCGGTACACGCGGACTCCTTCCGTCGGCTTCCGTCGGCTTCCGTCGGCCGGCCACCTTCCCCGACCGCCTGCTCCGTACGGAACCCCCGGCGCGCGAGCGCGGCGAGGCCGGCACTGCACGTACTCCACGCAACGCACGCACCCCACGCCCCGCACACGCGGACGTTCCGTCCAAACAACGTCGATCTTTGTCCATGGACCGCCCACCCCGCCAGGGGGTGAGCTGGACGCGACGCGAGCCGGGCGGGAACGACGGGACGGACGAAGTGACGGACAACAAGGCGAGTGGCGTGCGGACAAGTGCGCCTCACGGGGCCGGGCAACGGCGTGAATTCCTCGTCGGCGAGCGGGAGTTCACGCTGGACGGGCGGCCGGTGCGGCTGCTGTCGGGTGCGCTGCACTACTTCCGGGTGCACGAGGAGCATTGGGACCACCGGCTGGCGATGCTGCAGGCGATGGGTCTGAACTGCGTGGAGACGTACGTGCCGTGGAATCTGCACGAGCCGCGCCCAGGCGAGTTCAGGGACCTGGCGGCGCTCGGCCGGTTCCTGGACGCGGTGCGGCGGGCCGGGCTGCTGGCGATCGTCCGCCCCGGTCCGTACATCTGTGCCGAGTGGGAGAACGGCGGGCTGCCGCACTGGCTGACCGGGCCGCTGGGGCGGCGGGTGCGGACCCGTGATCCGGAGTATCTGCGGGCGGTGGACGCGTGGTTCGCGGCGGTACTGCCGCAGGTCGTCCCGCGGCAGTACGGAAGCGACGCTCCCGCCGGAGCCGGCGGCGGTCCAGTGATCATGGTCCAGGTAGAGAACGAATACGGCTCCTACGGCTCGGACGCCGCCTACCTCGCGCACCTCGCCGGCCGGCTGCGCGCGCTCGGGGTGACCGTGCCGCTGTTCACCTCGGACGGGCCGGAGGACCACATGCTGACCGGCGGGAGCGTGCCGGGCGTGCTCGCGACCGTCAATTTCGGGTCCGGCGCGCGGGAGGCGTTCGCGGCGCTGCGCCGTCACCGGCCGGACGGGCCGCTGATGTGCATGGAGTTCTGGTGCGGCTGGTTCTCCCACTGGCGCACGGCGCCGGATCGGGAGGGCGGGTCCGTTGCCGCGCGGGACGCGGCGGACGCGGCGGCCGCGCTGCGCGAGATCCTGGAGTGCGGCGCTTCGGTGAATGTCTACATGGCGCACGGCGGGACGAGTTTCGGCGGCTGGGCGGGGGCGAACCGGGACGGTGCGCTGCAGGACGGCGCGCTGCTGCCGACCGTGACGTCGTACGACTACGACGCGCCCGTCGACGAGCGCGGCCGGCCGACGGCGAAGTTCTGGCGGTTCCGCGAGGTGCTGGCGCCGTATGCCGACGGTCCGCTGCCGGAGCCGCCCGCGCCGCAGCCGGTGCTGGGCGCGCCGGCGGCGGTGCGGCTGACGGGCTGGGCGCCGCTGGACGCGGTACTGGACGGGCTGGGCGGTCCCGAGGTGCGGTCGGGGGTGCCGCCGACGTTCGAGGAGCTGGACGTGGACCGGGGGGTGGTGCGGTACCGGCTGTCGGTGCCGGGGCCTCGGGAGCGGTACGAACTGCGGGTCCGTGGGCTGCGGGACCGGGCGGTGACGTGCGTGGACGGGGTGCCGGGGCCCGTGCTGGACACCGAGGAGGCCTCGGTCGGGCCGGTGCCGGGGCCGGCGGAGGTGGAGCTGTGGGTGGAGTCGCTGGGGCGGGTCAACTACGGGCCGCGGCTGGGTGAGCCGATGGGGATCACGGGCGGGGTGCTGCACGAGCGGCAGTACCTGCACGGGGTACGGGCGCGCGGGCTGCGGCTGGACGCGCTGGAGGACGCGGCGGCGGTGGGGAAGTTGCCCTTCGGGGCAGGCGCCGAGGCCGGGGCACGTGGGCTGCACCGCGGGACGGTGGTGCTACCGCCGGGCGGCCGCGGTGACGCGCTGTTCGAACTCCCGGGCTGGACGCGGGGCTTCGTGTGGGTGGGCGGGTTCCCGCTGGGGCGGTACTGGTCGGCGGGCCCGCAGCGCGCACTGTACGTACCGGGCCCGTGTCTGCGCGAGGGCCCGAACGAGGTGCTGGTACTGGAGCTGGAGGGCGCCGCCGGGCAGGGGGTGGGGGCGGGGGCGCCGCGGCTGGTGCCTTGAAGCCCGCCGCCCCTCCCCCGGCTGCACCAACAATTGCACACCCATTCCGCTCTGCAATTTCACTTGCATGTATCGTCGCGAGCGCAATCCCTCGTACCGATCCCTGTGAGGAGAGTGGGGCGCCGTGACCATGCATTCGGCGACCTTGGCCATCGACGAGACGATGCGGGCCCGCCGCGCGGCGGGCGAGAAGGTGCTGCATCTGGGGTTCGGCGAGGCCGGGCTGCCCGTGCCGGACGACATCGCGGCGGTACTGGCCTCCGCCGCGGGCCGCAACGGTTACGGACCCGTGGTCGGCTCCGACGAGGCACGCGCGGCCGCCGCCGGCTGGTTCACCCGGCGTGGCGTGGCCACCGGTCCTGAGCAGGTGCTCTTCGCGCCCGGCAGCAAGGCCCTGCTGTTCGCGCTGCTCGCCGCGCTCCCCGGTGACGTGGTGCTGCCCCGCCCCGCGTGGGTCAGCTACGCCGCACAGACCGCGCTGGTCGGCAAGCGGGTCATCGACGTGCCGGTGCCGGAGGCCGCGGGTGGCGTGCCCGATCCGGCGCTGCTGGAGGACGCACTGACGGCCGCGCGGGCGGACGGGGCGCGGCCGGGTGTACTGATCATGACCGTGCCGGACAACCCGACCGGTACCGTCGCACGGGAGGCGGACGTCCGGGCGGTCTGCGAGATCGCGGGGCGGCACGGGCTCGTGGTGGTCTGCGACGAGATCTACGCGGAGGTGCTGCATCCGACCGGCGGGGCGGGCCGCCGCGCTCCCAGTGCCGTGCACCACCTCCCCGACCGCACCGTCGTCACCAGCGGTCTGAGCAAGTCCATGGCGCTGGGCGGTTGGCGGATCGGATTCGCGCGGGTGCCGGAAGGAGCTTGGGGCGAGCGGCTGATGCGGGATCTGACCGGCGTGGCCAGCGAGATCTGGTCCGGCCTGGCGGCCCCGATGCAGGCGGTGGCCGCGCATGTCCTGCAGGACCCGCCGGAGGTGCGGGCGCACGTCGACGCGGCCCGTCGGCTGCACGGGAGTGTCGCGCGCGCCGTGCACGCGGAGTTCGTCGCGGCCGGTGCGCGCTGCCGGGCGCCCGAGGCGGGGTTCTACCTCTACCCGGACTTCGAGCCGCTGCGCCCGGTGCTGGCCGCGCGGGGCGTGACCACCGGGGCCGGGCTGGCCTCAGTACTCCTGGCGGAGCACGGCATTGGGGTACTGGCCGGTGCGGCGTTCGGCGACGCCCCGGAGGGGCTGCGGGCGCGGGTGGCGACGAGCCTGCTGTACGGGGAGAGCCCCGCCGAACGGTGGGAGGCGCTGCGGTCGCCCGACCCGGTGACGCTGCCGTGGATCGCGGACGCGCTGGCGCATCTGCGCGAGGTGCTCGGCACGGTGACGGCCCCGGCCCGCTGAGCCGCCCGAGTCAGGGGTTCACATAAACCCCGAACTCCTCCATCAGTTCCTCCTCCTGGAGCAGCGTGGCGCGTACCTCGTGGCCGCGGAGTTGGGCGACGCCTGCGGCCAGGGCCTGTACCAGGGAGGTGAAGGCGGTCACCGACCGGAGGACGGACGGGCCCGAGGCGTCCACGTAGAACGTCTGCCGTGCCGTGGCGGCGAGGGGTGAGGAGGGGTTGTCGGTGAGGGCGATGCAGTGGGCGCCGCGGTCGTGTGCCCAGGAGGCGGCCCGTACGGTCTGGGCGCTGTAGCGGTGGATGGAGACCGCCACGAAACAGTCGCCCTCGCGGACCCGGCGCAGGTCGTCGGTGAGCGTGCCGGTGCCGGGGGTCACCGTGGCGACCTCCTCGCGCAGCATCCGCAGCAGGTAGCCGAGGAGGTAGGCCGGGGCGTGGCACTTGCGCAGGCCCATGACGTGGACGCGCGGGGCTTCGGCGAGGGCGCGCACCGCGGCGTCCCAGGTGTCGTCGGGGATTCTGGCGAAGGTGCGGGCGATGTTGGCGCGGTCCAGGGCGACCGAGCGTTCCAGCAGGTCGCCGTCGTCCGTGCCGAGCTGTTCGAGGCGGTCGTAGCGGCGCAGCAACTGGGCCTGTTCGCGGAGGCGTTCGCGGCAGAGGCGGGTGAGGCCCGGGTAGCCGTCGAGGCCGAGGCCCGCGGCGAAGCGGACGACGGTGGCTTCGTTGACGCCGACGGCCGAGGCCAGTTCGGAGACGGTCATGAAGGCGACGCCCTCGGGGTCGGCCAGCAGCCGGTCGGCCAGCAGGCGCTGGGAGCGGGTCAGGGACTCGCCCCGGTGCTGCAGTTCGGCGACGAGCTCGTCATAGGTCCGCGGGGGGTGCGGCGGTTCGGGGGCCATGGCGTCGATTCTCTCGTGCGGTACGTGCGGCACGTGCCGTACATCCAGTACGTGCGGTGCTCGGCCCGGTACTCAGACCTGCTCGCCGCGTGCGTAGGCGGACAGCGGCAGGGTGGCGGTGCGGCCGTCGGTGCCGCGTACGGTCACCCGGTCGGCGGTGAGGTCGGCGACGGCGGTGCAGAGGGTCATCAGCGGATCGGTGCCGGCGGCGGTGCGGTGCACGCCGTGGGGCAGCGGCGCGCCGGTCAGGACGTCGAGGAACCAGTCGGCGCCGGGCTCCTTTTCGGGTGCGGTGAGCCGGTCCAGTACCGCGCCGCGGGCCACGCTCTCCTCGTACTGGCCGAGGCTGCGGGCGGCCTGCGCGTCCTCGCCCGCGGCAGGGCCGGCGGCGTCCAGCGAAGGCGACAGCTGTCGCAGGTGGTTGGTGTGCCACTGGAGGGGTGCCGCGGGGCCGGTCTCGCGTGCCGCGGTGCGGCCCGCCGTGCTCTCCACGACGGCGACCCGGCCGGTGGCCGCCTCGCCGAGGGTGTAGGCGAAGCCGCCGGCGCTGTGCCGGGTGCCGAGGTGGTGCACGGCCTCGTCGAGGGTGCGGGCCTGCTGCATCGCGCGGGCGACGAAGTGGCGGCTCGGCGCGTCGGCCGGGGCCGCCGCCTGGATGTGGTTGATGCCCCAGACCAGGCCGTGGCCGGTGGCGGTGAAGGTGTTCGCGGGCAGGAACCCCGGGTACCACTGGACGGTGACCGGCGCTTCGCCGTCGACGCGCAGCGTGAGCAGGATGAAGTGGCCGTCCAAGGCGGGCGCGCCGTCCTCGTTGTGGGCGACGAAGGAGCGGGTGCGGCGCCAGCCGAGGTCGGTGCAGCCGGTGCCGTCGGTGGCGCCGAGGTCGCCGCGGAGGTTGGCGAGCAGCAGGTCGTCGAAGTCGGCGCCCGCGCCGGCGGCGAGGTCGCGGAGCTCGCCGAGCTGCACTCCGCATTCGGCTTCGGTCGCCCGCAGCAGCCGCTCGACGCGCTCCCGGCCGGGTCCTGCCGCCGTCCGGGCGCGCAGCGCGTCGCGTTCGGGCAGGGCTTCCTGGACGGCCCGGATGTCGGCGCGGGTGACGTCGCCGAGGGTGCGGAAGACCGCTGAGCGGTCTCCGGAGATCACCAGCCACCGCAGCCCGGCGAGCTCCTGCTCCTGGACCTCCGCACCCATCGCCCCACCTCTCGTGATGTCATCAGAATTGCAACGCGTACAGGTTACGCAATTCTGCTTGCATCACGCACGGGGGAGCCCGGCGCCCCGGGGACGAGTCCCCCGAAACGCTCCCTTCACACCTCCCGTACCTCGACCACCTCGAACGCGTCCAGGACGAACTCCGCCGTCCCGTCGTCCCCGGTCTTGCGCAGCCCCACCCACGCCTCGCCCTTCTCCGGCGCGGTGAACTCGTAGGAGTGGACGGTGGGTCCGGTGGCGACGGGGAGCGGGGCGCGGCTCAGCTCCCGTGCCGCCGGCTCGTCGACGGCGGTGACCCAGGCGTACTGGTCCGCCTTCTCGTTCTCGTACCGAAAGGTGACCCGGTAGCGGCGGCCCGGTGCGAAGCGCACGGTGTGCGGCACGGTCCGGTAGACCAGTCCGCCGTTCTCGCCGCGCGACTTCAGCGACTGGCCGCCGTCGATCACGTCGTCGATGACCTTGCCGTTCCAGCCGCGCTGGGTGTACGGCGCGTGCCGCTGGGCGATGTGGGTGCGCGGGTCGTTCGCGCCGCCCGCGTCGCCCTTCACGAAGACGCCCCAGCCCTGCGGCACGTGCTCGAAGTCCTCGTACGCGAGGGTGCCGTCCTTCTCCGTGCGGGAGGCGGCCACCACCCGCACGTTGTCGAACCGCACCCGCGCCTGCCCCGCCGCGGCCTTGAGGGACAGCGTCACCGGGCCGCCGCCCTCGGGAACGGTGAAGCAGGTGAACATCCGCTGGAAGCGGGTGCCGTGCTTGCGGTCGGCGCCGACGTGGTTGCCGGCCGTGGAGGTCTCGGTCCAGTTGGCCGCGGTGACCCCGTCGGCGGTGCGTACCGTGAGTTCGGCGCGGCGCCGCTCCCCCGCCTTCTCGCCGACCTCGACCTGCACGGACGCCGCGTACGTGCCGGGCGCGAGGCGGTCCAGGCGGCGCGCGACGGCCGCCGCGCCACCGGCCCCGATCACCAGCTCGTAGTCGCCCAGCGCGCTCGCGCGGACCGCCGCAGGGCCGCTGACCTGCCATCCGTCGAGCGTGCCGGAGTGGAAGCCGGGGTCGGCCAGGCCGGTGCCCTCGCCCCAGCCGGGGTCCTCCTGGGCCTCGGCCCGCCGCTCGCGGACGACGTACGGGACGCCGGCCGCGGCGTCGATGGTGACCTTGCCGCCGCTGACCGGCAGCCGCTTCTCGTCGGCGCGGCCCTGGTCGGTGAGGCGGTACAGGTACACCGTTCCAGCCGTCCAGCCGCGCGGCAGCGTCCAGGTCGTCGTGCCGCCCTTCGGGTTGTAGTGGTAGAGCTTCTGCGGGTCGGTGGCGCGGCGCGGTTCCCACGGGAGCAGGTAGGTGCCGTCGTCGTAGACGAGGCGGCCGTCGGTGCTGATCCGGCGCTTGCCGCCGTCGGCGTCCGTCACGGAGGTGCGGGTCGGCCCCTCGAAGGTGATCTCGTGGTCGGTCCAGGTCCTGATCGGGTACGCCTGGAGGTACTTGGCGGGCAGCGCGTCCCGCCAGATGATCCGGTGGAAGGCGGGCCAGTCGGTCTTGCCGACCCAGCCCTCGAAGTTGCCCATGCGGGGCGCGCCGAGCAGCGTCGGCCACTTGTCGGCGAAGACGTCCTTGTGGTGGTTGCGCAGGAAGCGGATCAGCTTGCTGTTGATGCCGCGGGAGGTGTCGCCGCCGTAGTCGGTCTCGTTGGCCCAGTGCGACCACAGGGCGGAGCGCTCCAGGCCGTGGCCCCACTCGGTGGTGACCAGCCAGCCCTGGTCGCGCAGGTGGCGCTGGAGCCGGTCGGAGTTCCAGCCGGACTCGCGGAAGACATCGATGTACAGCGCGTTCAGGGCCGGGTCGGTCTCGTCACGCAGCTGCTGGAAGCGGGCGGCGATGTCGCCGGAGACCAGGTCGCGGCGGGCGTCGATGCGGTAGGACTGGTCGAGCCAGTCCCACTGCTCGTTGGCCTTGTCGACCAGCGTCTCGGAGAAGGCGTGCGCGACGGGGTAGGACTCGGTGGCGTTGACGTGGACGGCGAAGTCGCTGTTCCACTTCTTTCCGGCGCGGACCAGGGCGTTGAGGTCCTTCAGGCCGCCGGCGCGGGTGTTGTAATTGCCGCCGTAGTCGGGGTGGGCCGAGTCGTGGCCCTCGGACTGGTAGCCCTTGAGAAGGGTGAACTGCCGCAGCCCGTCCGTCGCGAGCGAGATCCGCTTGACGTTGTCGAGGGTGGCGAGGAACGGATTCGTGGCCTGGCTGGCGAAGTTGAAAGGGATGTGCGGCACGACGCGCAGGTGCTGTTCGTCCGCGCCCAGCGGCATGACCATGATGTCGCGCAGCGCGATGGCGGCGTCCTGCCAGTCGATACGGCCGTCGCCGTTGCGGTCGCGGGTGAGGATCACGGTGGCGTACGGCAGCGGTTCGGTGGCGTCCACGGGCGCGGTAGCCGCGCGGTGGGTCCACTGGCCGCACGCGAGCCGGGTCTCCACGTAGCCGTCGCGGCGGACGGTCTGCCGCCACAGGCGGCCGTTCTCCCAGGTGGTGGCGCCGGACGGCTTGTCGTGGACGGTGTTGGTCTCCAGGGCGGCGGCCAGCTTGTCGGTGGCGACCACGGCGTACGCGCAGCCCAGGGGCGCGGCGTCGGCGGGCGTGCCGTCCGTGACCTGGACGAGGGTGTCGCCGCTCTTGGCCTTGTCCAGCTCGACGCGGGCCGCGAGCAGCGTCGCGCCGGGCTGGTCGCTGCGCACGCTGAGCAGCGCGAGGGCGGGGATCTGGAGGGTGCCGACGCGCAGCGCGGCGGTGTCGGCGATCTTCGTGACCCGCCAGTGGACCTGCCGCCCGTCCACCGCGATCTCCACGCCGATCTCGGTGCCGCCGTCGAAGGCGAGGGTGTAGGCGATGCGGTCACCCGAAGGCCGCGCGGTGACCTTCGGGGTGCGCGCCGTGCCGTCGACGACGACCTCGGTGACCGGCTCCGCCTGGCCGTGCAGCACGGCGCCGGTGCCGGTGTCGGTGTACGCGATGACGCGCGGGAAGGCGGTGTCCACGCGGACCTGGAGCTGTTCGGAGCGGAGCACGGCCTCGCCCGCCCGGGGTGCCGCGTGCGCGGGCACGGCGCCGAGGGGCAGCGCGGTGCCGAGCGCGGCGAGGGCGGTGCCGGCGACGACGGTCCTGCGGCTGGGGCACCCGTCAGCTGTCGGTTCGTTCACGCGCACTGTCCTCCTTCGCACCGGCACTGCCTGTCGCCGGACAGCGTGCTGCGCGTGCGGCGGACGCGCCCATGGACAAAGGAGGGACAGGTGTTGGACTAACGGGGCGGTGCCGCCGCACGGCGGCACCGCCCCGGCCCGTCGGCGTCCTCGGCCGCCGGGCTTCGGTGTCCTCAGCCGCCGAGCTGGCCGGCGCCCTTCTTGATGTCCGCGGCGAAGGCGCTCACCTCGGTGTACACGCCGGGCTTGCCCGGCCGCGCGCAGCCCTCGCCCCAGCTGACGATGCCGACCTGGAGCCACTCGCCGGCGTCGTCCTTGCGGAACATCGGGCCGCCGGAGTCGCCCTGGCAGGTGTCCACGCCGCCGGTGTCCAGCTTGCCGGCGCAGATCTCGTCGCCGGGGGTCAGGTCTGCGCCGTAGGCCTTCTCGCAGGTGGCGTCGTCGACGAACGGCACCTGGGCCTTGAGCAGGTAACGCTGCTGCTGGCCGCCCTCCTTGTCGGCGCCCCACCCGGCTATGGTGAAGTCGCCGTTGTTGAGCTTGTCGTCCTCGGCGATCTTCAGGGTGGGGATGTTCTCGATCGGCTTGGCCAGCTTGATCAGCGCCCAGTCCTTGCCCTTGCCGTCGTAGCCCGGAGCCTGCAGGACCTCGGTGGACTTCACCTTCACGGCGGCGGAGTCCTGGAGGTCCACGACGCCGGCGGTGGCCGTGATCGAGGTGTTCGCGCCGCTGCCGTCCACGCAGTGGGCCGCGGTCAGCACGATGTCCTTGGCGTACAGCGCGCCGCCGCAGCCCATCGACAGCCGTACCATGAACGGGAATTCGCCCTGCTGGGCGCGGGTGCCGCCGACGACATTGGCGTGGTCGCCGCCGTCTCGGGCGGGGGTCGCGGCGCCGGCCGTGCCGGGCTGGAGGCTGAAGGCCGCGAGGGCCACGGCTCCTACGGCGGTCGCTCTCTTGAGGTGCTTCAGGTAGCTCAACGGGCTTCCTTTCGTGGGGGGTTGCACGTCAATGACGGGCCCATGCCAACACCGGAGCCGGTGAACACCGCCGCGAAGGACAAGACCTGGCAAAAACGGCAGCGCACGAAAAGGCGTCCGGACCCAGTGGGGGTGAGCCCGTCAAGCGCCCTGCGATTATGTGGAACGCGCGACAAGTGTGACAAGAGCGCCCACCCACTCAACTCCCTTGCCATCGCGGGCAGTACGCCCCGTACCGCCCGGTCCAGCCCGCCCGTACAGTGGTCGGGTGGCAGTGGGAGGCACCCGTCCCGGCAGCGAGGTCGTGCACGGCTATCCGCATCTGGAGACGGTCCGGGCGGCCGTGACCGCGCTGTACAAACGGATGTCGTACGACACCGTGCGGACCTTCGAGGCCGCCGTGCCGCCCGTCGACGCGGCGTTCGGCGACGAGGAGGACCTGCACCTGGGCGTCGCGCGGGTGGCCCGGGCGATGGTCGCGCACCTGCGGCTGCCGGACGCCCGCATGATCGTCTCGTTCCGCGGGATGCGGCACGCCGCGCACGTCGAACTGACCGCGGGGCCTGAGTACTTCATCGAGCTCAACGACCGCTTCCGCACCCACCGCAAGGACATCGCCGCCGCCCTGGCGCACGAGGTGATGCACATCTACCTGCACCGCCTCGGCCTGTCCTTCCCCGGCACGCACGCCAACGAGATCCTCACCGACACCGCGACCGCCTACCTCGGCGCCGGCTGGCTCCTGCTGGACGCCTACCGCGAGCACGGCGCGTCCTCGCAGAAGCTGGGCTATCTCACCCCCGAGGAGTTCGGCTACGTCCTCGCCAAGCGGGCGCTGTTCTTCGGCGAGGACCCGGCGCCGTGGTTCACCAGCCCGCAGGCGTACGACGCCTACCGCGCGGGGCGGCTGCGGGCGCTGCACGACGCCCGGCAGCCGCCGCTGGCCGCCGCCGGC
>NZ_JBEPFC010000085.1:0-30035 GCF_040301705.1 Streptomyces sp. NPDC000151
GCGGCGTGCAGCTGCCGGGCACACGCCCCCGCCTCCCCCGCCGCCTGCGCGCCGCGCCGCCCGGCCAGGTCGTCGAGCAGCGACTGGACCACGTCCCAGGGCGGCACCTCGCGCCCCTCCAGAAAGGCCCGCAGCCCCGCCGGGTCGCGCTGCAGGAAGACGCCGTACCAGCCCTCGGTCGCGTCCAGCGCCTCCGTCAGCGTGCGCAGGAAGTACGCGAACTCCCCTAAAGCATCTCGCAGTTGCGTCTCTGCCATGCCGTTCTCTCCCCCCAGGGTCACCGTGCGCTGCCGCACCGGTCCCTCGGTTGCACATCAGCCATGCGCCGCCCCGTCTGTCACGGAACGACTACAGGGAGTTTTCCACCACTGCCGGGGCGAGGGTTCCGCGATCGCGGAACAACGGCGCGATCGGCATGAACGGCAGGCAAACTTGCAAGTTTGCCTGCCGAGTTTTTAGGCTGGCGACATGCCGACGAAAGGGACAGCTCCCGAGCAGCTCGTCACGGACCTCAGCGCGGCCGTCGGACTGCTGATGCGCCGGCTGCGCGCCGAGTCGCCGAACGGGGGCCTCACGCCCACCCAGCGCGCGGTCTGCGCCCGGCTGGACCGCGACGGGCCCGCCACCACCGCGGCGCTGGCCCGGGCCGAGCTGGTGCGCCCGCAGTCGATGCGGGTGACGCTGGCCGCCCTGGAGGAGCGCGGCGTCGTCGCCCGCAGCCCGCACCCCACCGACGGCCGGCAGGCCGTCCTCGCGCTCACCGACGAGGGCCGGCGCGTACTGGCCGACGTCCGGCGGGCCAAGCAGAACTGGCTCACCGCGGCCATCGCCGAGCACACCACCCCCGAGGAACAGCGCGTACTGGCCGAGGCCGCCGCGCTGCTGAAACGACTGACGGAGAACTGAACGATGACCGCCACCACGCTCGACCCCGAAGACCGCGCTGGTCCTGATCGACCTGCAGAAGGGCATCGCCGCGCTGCCCACAGCACACCCCGCCGCCGAGGTCATCGACCGGGGCGCACGGCTGGCCGCCGCGTTCCGCGACCGCGGCCTGCCCGTCGTGCTGGTGAACGTCACCGGCGGCGCGCCCGGCCGCACGGAGGGCCCCGCCCGCGCCGGCAACCCGCCGGCCGACTGGGCCGAGCTGGTACCCGAGCTGGACCGGCAGCCGTCGGACCTGCTCGTCACGAAGCAGACCTGGGGCGCCTTCCACGGCACGGCGCTGGACATGGAGCTGCGCCGCCTCGGCGTCACGCAGATCGTGCTCGCCGGCATCGCGACCAGCATCGGCGTGGAGTCCACGGCGCGCAGCGCGTACGAGCACGGCTACCACGTGACGGTCGCGACCGACGCCGTGACGGACATGGACGCGGACGCGCACCGCAACAGCGTGGAGAAGATCTTCCCGCGGCTGGGCGAGACCGACACCACCGACGCGATCCTCAAGCTGCTGGGCTGAGCACCCGGGGCCTGGCGCCCCGGCCCTCAGTCACAGGCCCTCAGCCATAGGCCCTCAGCCATAGGCCCTCAGTCACAGGCCCTCAGGAGCGGCCACTTCTCGTGCCACCGCAGGTCGTCCTCCAGCTGGGAGGCGAGCGAGACGAGCCGGGGCTCGCCGCCCTCGGGGCCCAGCAGCTGGGCGCCGAGCGGCAGTCCGCCCGAGCTGAAGCCCGCGGGCACGCTGACGCCCGGCCAGCCGAGCACGTTCCACGGCCAGGCGTACGGGCAGGCCGCGATCATCGCCCGGTCGGTGCGCCAGCCGTTCATCGCGGCGAGCGTGCCGATCCGGGGCGGCGGCGTGGCCGTGGTCGGGGTCAGCACGACGTCGTACCGGCCGAACACCGCGCCCACCCGCTGCTGCTGCCGCGCCTCGGCGGCCCGCGCGAGCCGCAGCGCGCGCCCGCTCAGCAGCCGGCCCAGCCGCGCCGCTTCCCGGGTCCTGCGGTCCAGCAGGGAGCGGTCCGGCACCCGCTGGGTCCACTCCCGTACGCCCGTGGTCGCGCGCGGCACGAAGGACAGGCCGATGAGCCCGTAGTCCGGCTCGGCCTCCTCGACGAGGTGGCCGAGGCGGGCGAGGGTGCGGGCGATGTCCGCGACGGCGGCGCGCACTTCGGGATGGAGCGGGCGCGGCGTACCGGTCCAGGCGGCCTTCCAGGAGAGCGCGATGCGCAGCCGTCCCGGGTCCCGGCCGACCGCGGCGCCGACCGCGACCGGCGGCGGGCGGTGCAGGTCGTGCCGGTGGCTGCCGCTGGAGACGTCCAGCAGCAGCGCCGCGTCCTCGACCGTGCGGGCCAGCGGGCCTATGCCGGTGATGCCCTGGAACGCCTCCGGCTCCGGCCAGGTGGAGATCCGGCCGCGCTGCGGCTTGATGCCGACCAGGTGGGTCCAGGCCGCGGGGATGCGGACCGAGCCCGCGCCGTCCGTGCCGAGCGCGGCCGGCACCAGCCCGGCGGCGACCGCGGCGGCCGAGCCGCCGGATGAGCCGCCGGGGGTGTGCGCCGGGCTCCACGGGTTGCGGGTGTCGCCGAAGGCCGGGCCCTCGGTGAACGGCCACTGGCCCAGCTCGCAGGCGTTGGTCTTGCCGACGACGATCGCGCCGGCCGCGCGCAGCCGCCGTACCACCTCGGAGTCGGCGGCCTTGGGCGGGAACGTGCCCGCGCAGCCGAACGCGGTGGGCTCGCCCGCCACATCGGTGTCGTCCTTGACCGCGACCGGCACGCCGAGCAGCGGCAGCCGCTCCCCCGCCGCGAGCCTGCGGTCGGCCGCCTCGGCCTCGGCGAGCGCCGCCTCGGCCCGCACCAGCCGGAAGGCGTTGACGGTGCCCCTGGTCGCTTCGATGCGCTCCAGCGACCGCCCGACCAGTTCGGCCGATGTGGTGTCGCCGTCGCGCAATGCTCTGGCCTGTTCGGCCAGTCCCTCGAACCTGTCCCCCACTGCCTCACGCCGCCTCTCGCACTGACGTTCCGTTCCGACGGAGATGCGCAGCGTAACCACGTGTGCGAGTCGGCTTCAACCGTCTCCGGCCGTGACGAGGCGCCGGAGACGGTTGTTCCGTATACGGTCAGCGGTTGTTCGTGTGGCCTTCGGGGTGGACGACCATGGCCGAGCCGCCGCCGCGGCGGACCTTCTCGGCAGCCGCGAGCCAGCGCCCGTCGGACAGCCGCTGGACGCCGGTGGCCGCGCCGATCTCGGGGTTTTCCTTGAACGAGTGGCCGAGCGCCTCCAGTTCCGCCCGCAGCTTGCTGTCGTACAGCCCCGGTTCGAGCTCCGTCTGCGCGGCGTTGCGCTGGCTGGCGCGCGGCGCGGCGATGGCGTCGACGAGCGGCAGGCCGCGGTCGAGGTGGCCGAGAAGCGTCTGCAGAACTGTCGTGATGATGGTGGCTCCGCCGGGCGAGCCGACGGCCAGGACCGGCTTGCCGTGGTCGAGGACGACGGTCGGCGAGATGGAGGAGCGGGGGCGCTTGGCGGGGCCGGGGAGGTTCGGGTCGGGGACGCCGGGCGCCGCCGGGGCGAAGGAGAAGTCGGTCAGCTCGTTGTTGAGGAGGAAGCCGCGGCCGGGCACGGTGATGCCGCTGCCGCCGGTCTGCTCGATGGTGAGCGTGTAGGCGACGACGTTGCCCCACTTGTCGGCGGCGGTGAGGTGGGTGGTGTTCTCGCCCTCGTAGGTCGTGGGCGCGGCCTTGTCACCGTCCTCGCAGGGCTTCGGGTGGCGCGGATCGCCGGGCGCGAGCGGGCTCTTGAGCACCGCGTCGCCCTTGATCAGGCAGGCCCGCGAGTCGGCGAACTTCTGCGAGGTGAGTTCCTTGGTGGGCACCTGCTGCGCGGCCGGGTCGCCGACCCAGCGGCCGCGGTCGGCGAACGCGATCCGGCTCGCCTCGATGTAGCGGTGCAGATACTGCTTCTCGCTCAGCTTGGATACGTCGTAGTTCTCCAGGATGTTGAGCGCTTCGGCCACGCTCGTGCCGCCGGAGGAGGACGGCGCCATGCCGTACACGTCCAGGCCGCGGTACTTCGTCTTCGTCGGCGCCTGGACCTTCGTCCCGTACGCGTCCAGGTCGGCGGCGGTCAGGTCGCCGGGCCGCACCTTGCGGGTGGCGCCCTCCCGCACGGGCGGCTGCTCGACGGTGCGGACGATGTCCTCGCCCAGCCGTCCGCCGTACAGCGCGTCCACACCCTTCTTCGCCAACTCGTCGTAGGTGCGCGCCAGATCGGGGTTGTGCAGCGTGGAGCCGACGGCCGGGGGCTGCCCGCCGGGCAGGAACAGCTTCGCGGTGGCGGGGAAGTCGCGGAACCGGTCGGCGTTGTCGGCGGTCTGCTTCCGGAAGGTCTCGTCGACGGTGAAGCCGTCGCGGGCGATGCGGGTGGCGGGCGCGAGGACCTGGCCGAGCGAGCGGCTGCCCCACTTGTCCAGCGCGGTGTCCCAGGTGGCGGGCGTGCCGGGGGTGCCGACGCCCAGGCCGCTGGTGACGGCCTCGTTGAACGGGATCGGCTTGCCGTTCTCCAGGAAGAGGTCCTTGTCGGCGGTCAGCGGCGCGGTCTCGCGGCCGTCGATCGTCTGCACGGAGCGCTTCTTGGCGTTGTAGTAGACGAAGTAGCCGCCGCCCCCGATGCCGGAGGAGTACGGCTCGGTGACGCCCAGGGCCGCCGCGGTGGCGACCGCCGCGTCCACGGCGTTGCCGCCCTTCTTCAGCACCTCGATGCCGGCCGCCGAGGCGTCGGGGTCGACGCTGGAGACCGCGCCGCCGGAGCCCACGGCGACCGGGGACTTGGGCGGGGCTTCGGTCGCGGGGGCCGCCGTGGGCCGGGCACTGGCCGGTACGGAGGCCAGCGAGCCGGCCAGTGCGGCCGTCACGGCCAGCACCGACAGGCGTCGGACATGCGTCATCTGTGCCTTCCCTCCATCGGGTTCGAGCCAGGAGCCGGAGCCTACCTGCGGCTCTTCGGGGGCGACAGGGCACCGAAGGGCCGCTGCCACGAGATCTTTACCCATGCGTAACCTACCGACGGGTTACCACCGGTAACGAACTCGCCCTACTCTCCAGTCACTTCGGTACCGGTGCCACCGGTCACTCCCCTCTCCACTCCCCCACCGCGACCTGGAGCAGTAGATGACGCCCTCCCGTACGACACTGCGCGCCGCGATCGGCACCGTCTCCGCGGCCGTCCTCGCCACCACCCTCACGGCCACGGCCCCCGCCGCCCAGGCGGCCCCGGCCGCCGCCACCGCCCCCGCGTCCGTGAAGTTCGTCGACATCGAGGGCGACGGCGGCATCACCCTCAAGGCGAACGTCTTCACGCCCGGCGACGCCGACGGCAGCAAGAAGTACCCGGTGATCGTGCTGCCCACCAGCTGGGGCATGCCGCAGATCGAATACATGGCGCAGGCGAAGAAGCTGGCGGACTCCGGGTACGTCGTCGTCGGGTACAACTCGCGCGGCTTCTGGCAGTCCGGCGGGAACATCGAGACGGCGGGCCCGCAGGACGTCGCCGACGCCCGCAAGGTCGTCGACTGGGCGCTCGCGCACACCCCCGCGGACCCGGCGAAGGTCGGCATGGGCGGGGTCAGTTACGGCGCCGGGATCAGCCTGCTGGCCTCGGCGTTCGATCCGCGCATCAAGGCGGTCGCGGCGCTCAGCGGCTGGGCCGACCTGATCGACTCGATCTACAGCGGGCGCACCCAGCACGCCCAGGCCGCCGGGCTGCTGGCCGGCGCGGGCGAGATCACCGGACGCCCCAGCGCCGAACTCCGGACCATCATGAAGGACTTCCTCGGCTCCAACCTGGCCAAGGAGGACGAGATGATCGCGTGGGGGAAGAAGCGCTCCCCCGCGACCTACCTCGAAAGGATCAACGCCAACGGCGCGGCGATCATGATGGGCAACGCCTGGGGCGACTCGATCTTCCCGCCGAACCAGTACGCCGACTTCTTCGACAAGCTCAAGGGCCCCAAGCGGCTGGAGTTCCGGCCCGGCGACCACGCCACCGCCGAGGCCACCGGCCTGCTCGGGCTGCCCAACGACACCTGGACCGACACCAAGCGCTGGTTCGACCACTACCTCAAGGGCGCCGACAACGGCGTCGACCGGGAGTCCCCTGTCCAGCTCAAGTCCCGCTCCACCGGCGCGTACGAGGGGTACGCGAGCTGGAAGGACGTGCCCTCCGGCCAGCGGCGCATCCCGCTGAACGGCACGCACGGCATCGCCACGAACCGCGACTCCGGCGCGAACGGCGGCACGATCTTCCTCTCCAGCATGCTGGACCAGTTCTTCAAGGTCCCGCCGATGGCGTCGATACCGCTGCTGCCCCGCTCGGCCGCCGCCGTCTGGCAGTCCGCGCCGTACGAGAACCAGCAGCGGGTGCGCGGCACGGCCAAGGTGCACACCACGATGACCAGCACCGCCGAGAGCGGCACCGCGATCGCCTACCTCTACGACGTGGGCCCGCTCGGCACCGGCAAGCTCGTCACGCACGCGCCGTTCACCTTCCACGACAAGCAGCCGGGCAAGCCGTTCGGCGTGGACCTGGACCTGTTCTCCACGGCGTACGACGTGCCGGCCGGGCACCGGCTCGCGGTGGTCGTGGACTCCGTCGACCCGCTCTACATCGAGCACAACCCGGACGGCGCGCAGCTCACCTTCTCCTCGCCGGCCGACGACCCGTCGTGGGTGTCGGTACCGGTACGGGACTGACGCGGCGTCACCAGTACGCATCGCCTGGCACGTCACAGCTGTGGCGTGCCCGGCAGCAGCGTGCCCGGCTCGGCGGCGCCCACTTTCCCCTCGACCTTCGGGTTGCGGCGCTGCCGCCGGCCGATCCAGTGGGCGAACCAGGACAGCAGCATGCACATCCCGATGTAGATCGGCGAGATGACCAGGACGACGGGGATGAACGGCAGGTCGTAGTCGAGGTTGGAGGCGATCAGCCGGCCCGCGTGCAGGAACTCCTCGTAGGTGATGAGGAAGCCGAGCGAGGTGTCCTTCAGCGCGACGACCAGCTGGCTGATGATCGTGGGCAGCATCGCGCGGACCGCCTGCGGGACCAGTACGTGCGTCATGACCTGCGTCTTGCGCATCCCCAGCGCGTACGCCGCCTCGTGCTGGCCGCGCTCGACGGCGTGCACGCCGGTGCGGAAGACCTCGGCGAGCACCGAGCCGTTGTAGAGCGTGAGGCCGACGACCAGCGCGGTCAGCGGCTCGGCCCGCAGCGCCACGTAGATGAAGAAGATCATCACCAGTACGGGCATGGCGCGGAAGAACTCCACCAGCAGGGTGGCCAGCCAGCGGACCGGCCGGTGCCAGGAGAGCCGCCCGGCGGCCAGTACCGCGCCCAGGGCCAGGGAGAGCACCGCCGCGATCGCGAACGCCTTGAGGGTGTTGCCCAGCCCCCTCAGCAGCAGCTCCTGGATGCCCTGGTACTCGAAGGGCGTCCACTTGCGCGCGCTGAACTGCCCGGTGTCGATGAGGAGATACACCGCCCAGGCGAGGACGGCGAGGATGACGAGCGTCGCCACGACACCGTAGAGGCGGTGCCGGCCGCGGGTCCTCGGGCCCGGTACGTCGTAGAGGGCGGTACCGGTCATCGGGCGACTCCCCAGCGCTTCTCCAGCACGTTGAACAGCGCGCTGATGGTCAGGGTCACGATCAGGTAGCCGACGGCGATCCAGAGGAAGGACCAGATGATGCTGTAGCCCAGCTCGTTGAGCGTCTTGTACGTGCCGAGCAGCTCGACGACGCTGAAGGAGCCGGCGATCGCGGAGTTCTTGGCCAGCGCGATCAGCGTGGAGCCGACGGGCGGGATGACCGTACGGAACGCCTGCGGCAGCACCACCGTGCCCAGCGTCTGCCCGAAGGTCATGCCCAGGCTCCGGGCCGCCTCGCCCTGGCCCACGGGCACGGTGTTGATGCCCGAGCGCACCGCCTCGCAGATGAACGCCGAGGTGTAGCAGCCGAGCGCGAGGATCGCGAAGACGTCGAAGGGCAGTACCAGGCCGAAGCGCGGCAGGCCGAGCAGGACCGCGAAGAAGAGCAGGGTGAGCGGGGTGTTGCGGAGCACCGTCACCCACACCGTGCCGAAGGTGCGCAGCGAGCCGACCGGCGCGACCCGGAAGCCGGCCATGATCACGCCGAGCACGAGGGCGAGCAACGAGGCGAAGACGGTGAGCTCGACGGTGCCGAGCAGGCCCTTGCCGTAGAGGGACCAGTTGTGGGTCAGTACGTCCATGGGTGTCGGTGGCTCCCTCAGCTCGCCGTGTAGCGGTCGATCCTGGGCGGCTTCGGTGCGGGCACTCCGGACAGCCCGAGGGTGGCGTCGTAGGCCCGCTTCCAGGTGCCGTTCTTCTCGTCGGCGGCGAGCGCGTCGTCCAGCGCGAAGCGCAGCGCGGGGTCCTTGAGGGGCACGCCGACCCCGTACGGCTCCTTCGAGAACGGCTTGCCGACCAGCTTCATCTCGTCGGGCGCCTTGGCGGCGTAGCCGAGCAGGATCGCGTCGTCGGTGGTGACCGCGTCGACCTGGAAGGTGAGCAGGTTGTCGACGCAGACGGAGTAGGTGTCGTACGCGACGAGCACGGCCTTGGGGTAGTCGGCCTTGATGCGCTGGTACGGGGTGGAGCCCGCGGCGGAGCAGACCCGCTTGCCCGCCAGGTCCTTCGGGCCCTTGATGTCGTGCTCGTCCTTGCGCACCAGCAGGCTCTGGCCCGCCATGTAGTACGGGCCCGCGAAGCCGACCTGTTTCTTGCGCAGGTCGTTGATGGTGTAGGTGCCGACGTAGTAGTCGATCTGGCCGTTCTGCACGGCCGTCTCGCGGTTGGCCGAGGCGATCGTCTTGTAGGTGAGGGTCTTGGGGTCGAAACCGAGCGCGGCGGAGAGCATCTTGGCGATCTCGATGTCGAAGCCGCGGTACGCGCCGGAGGACGGATCGCGTTCGCCCAGGTACGGCTGGTCCTCCTTGACGCCGACGACCAGGTGGCCGCGGCGCTTCGCCTGCTGCCAGGTGGGCGAGTCGGCGAGCCGGAAGCGGGTCTGCACGGGGTACTTCGGGAGCTCGTCGCCGCGCGGGCCCTTGGCGGGCGGGCTGCCGGGCTTGCCGCAGGCGGCGGCGAGGACGGCCAGGACGGCCAGGACGATCAGGAGGGGGGCCGCCGCGGCCCGTCGGATCTGCTTCACTGCCGGCCCCCGCTCAGTGCTTGAGGATCTTGGAGAGGAAGTCCTTGGCGCGGTCGCTCTCCGGGTGGGTGAAGAACTCCTCGGGGGTGCGGTCCTCCACGATCGCCCCGTCCGCCATGAAGACCACGCGGTTGGCGGCGGAGCGGGCGAAGCCCATCTCGTGGGTGACCACGACCATCGTCATGCCGTCCCGGGCGAGCTGCCGCATGACCTCCAGCACCTCGTTGATCATCTCCGGGTCGAGCGCCGAGGTGGGCTCGTCGAAGAGGAGCGCCTTGGGTTCCATGGCCAGCGCGCGGGCGATGGCCACGCGCTGCTGCTGACCGCCGGAGAGCTGCGCGGGGTACTTGTCGGCCTGCGAGGCGAGCCCTACCCGGTCCAGGAGTTCGCGGGCCCGCCGCTCGGCCGCCTCCTTGCCGGTCCTGCGGACCTTCAGCGGCGCGAGCGTGATGTTGGCCAGCACGGTCTTGTGTGCGAAGAGGTTGAAGGACTGGAAGACCATGCCGACGTCGGCGCGCAGCCGGGCCAGCTCGCGGCCCTCCTCGGGGAGCGGGTGGCCGTCCAGGGTGATGGTGCCGGAGTGGATCGGTTCGAGGCGGTTGATCGTGCGGCAGAGGGTCGACTTGCCGGAGCCGGAGGGGCCGATGACGACGACCACCTCGCCGCGGCCGACGGTGAGGTCGATGTCCTGGAGGACGTGGAGCTTCCCGTAGTACTTGTTGACCCGGCGCATCTCGATCAGCGCGTCACCGGCCATATGCAGCCCTGCTCACTCTCGTCCGGCACGTCCGTACAGCGGAGAGTTCGCAAACTACCCCAAATGCCCCCGGTTCGGCGCTCGGGGACACGCGGGACGAGGCACCGCACCCCCTAGGTACACATGAGAAGCCTGCGTACCTAGCCTGTCGGGCATGGGTGAGCACCGGCCTGTTTTCCAGCGCATCGCCGACGACCTGCGGCGGCAGATCGACGAGGGCGTCCTCGCCGTCGGCGCCCGCATCCCCTCCCGCGCCGAGCTGAAGCGGGCGTACGAAGCCAGCGACCAGACCGTGGACCGGGCGGTGCGGATACTGAAGGCGGCGGGTTACGCGGAAGGGCAGTTCGGGCGCGGCGTGTTCGTCGCGGACCGGGCGCCGCTGGGCGTACTGCTGCGCTCCACGGGCGCCGTCGACTCGCCCTTCGCCGCGAGTATCACCCATGCGAATTGTCCTGAGGACACGCCGTTGACGTGGGAGGCGACGTCCACGACCGAGGCGGCGACGGAGCCGGTGGCGCGGAGGCTGGTCATCACGCCCGGCGACAGCGTGGTCTGCTCGCAGTACGAGTACCTCGCAGGGCGCCGGCCCGTGCAGCTCGCGACCAGCTGGGAACCGCTGGCGATCACCGAGGGCACGGACGTGGTCTTCCCGGAGCACGGGCCCTACGCGCGCCGCGGCGTGCGCGGGCGGATGGCGGCGATCGGGATCCGGGTGGTGCGCGCCGAGGAGCGGGTGGGCTCCCGGCCCGCAGCCAGCGCCGAGGCGGAGGCGCTGGGCTGCCCGCCGGGCAGCTGTGTCACGGTCGTGGAGCGCACGCACTTCGACGCGGACGGCCGCGCGGTGGAGACCTCGGACATCGTCGTACGGGCCGACCGCTGGCAGCTGGCGTACGACATCGCGTTCGTGTGAGGCGCGCGTCCGTCCGGGGTGACGACACGGGCGCTCAGCTCTCCGCGACCTCGGCGTAGAGCTGGGAGAGCTCGGGCGCGCCGCTGTCCGCCCACTCCTGACCGGCCGTCACCACATCGATCTCGCGGCCCGAGGACAGCCGGACGACGGGCTCGCCGCCGGGCCAGATCTTCCAGCGGGCCCCGGGGACCGTGCGCACCAGGACCGTACCGAGGTAGAGGCCCACGTCGTTGCCCAGCCAGGGCGCGATCTCCGGGTCCGACCGCCAGGCGGGCAGCAGCTGGTCCAGCGCCTCCAACGAGCCCACCGAATCGTCCAGTTCCACCCCGGCCCCCGCGGCCTGCGCGCGCAGCAGATCACACTCCGCCAGCAGATCGGCGATGCCCTCCGCGTCCTCGTCCCCCGGTGCCGGCGCCGCGGCGGAACGGACCGCTTCCGGATGCTTGCGCCACTTGTCCAGGAAAGACATGTTCATGGGGTGAGGGTCCCACTCCCGCCCGGGCGGCGGCCACAGGCGCGCGGCGTCCCGCGTCATCCGGTCGCCACACCTCCCTTGACGCCCCTCTGCCGTCTCCTTACGTTCATGGCGCTTGTGTCTGATGGACCGGATCACGCTCACCCCGTGGCGCAGCCGCCACCGAAGGAGCCGACTGATGCGCGTACGACGATGGGGCACAACCGTTCCGCTCGCTCTCGCCCTCACGGTCGCGGGGACCGCCGTCCCGGCCGCCGCCGGTCAGCAACGCGCGGCGGAGCCGCAGCCGTTGGCGAGACTCTTCGACAACAAGGCGGTGAGCGACGACACCAGATCCGGCGCTGCGGACTTCGACGGCGCCGGCGGCTCCCTGTCCGCCCAGGACCTCGCCGCGGCCGGCTGGACGCCCGGCCGGTCGCTGGCCCTCGACGCGACCCGGCTGACCTGGCCGCGTACCACGCCCGGCACGCCGGACAACGTACGGGCCGACGGCCAGGCCGTCCGGCTGAGCGGCTCCGGCACCGCGCTGTCCTTCCTGGTCGCCGGGACCGGCGGGGACGCCACCGGCACCGGCACGGTCCAGTACCAGGACGGCTCGCGCAGCACGTACGAGCTGACCGCGCCGGACTGGCGGACCGGCCCGCTCAGCACCAAGGCGGTGGCGCTGCCGCACCTGAACTCCGCGGCCGGGCAGCGCGCGGAAACGGTACGCCTGTACGCGGTGACGGTGCCGGTGCGCCCCGGCCGCCAGGTCCGCTCGGTCGTCCTGCCCAAGGACCCGGGCCCCGACCGCGACCTGCACGTCTTCGCCGCGGCGCTGCGCCGGGCCACGCCCGGCTGGACCGGCAGCTGGGCGGCCAGCAGCGCCGGGTACACCAAGGTCGGGCCGTGGCGGGACCAGACGCTGCGGCTGGTGGTGCACGCCGGGGCGGGCGGCAGGCAGGCCCGCGTCCGGCTGGAGAACACCTTCGCGGCCACCCCCGTCGCCATCGGCGCGGCGAGCGTGGCCGTCCAGGGCAGCGGCGCGCAGGCGGCGGGCAAGCCCGTGCCGCTCACCTTCGGCGGACAGCGCGGCACGCGCATCCCCGCCGGCGCCCAGGCGTTCAGCGACCCCGTGCGCTTCGCCGTGCCCGCCGACACCAATCTGCTGGTCAGCTTCCACCTCGCGGGACCGGTGGGCGCGGCGCCCGTGCACAAGGAGGCGATCCAGCGGTCGTACGTGAGCGCCCCCGGCAGCGGCGACCGGACCGGCGACGCGGGCGGCGCGGCCTACACCGGCACCCTCACGACCTGGCCGTTCCTCTCCGGCGTCGATGTCACCGGCGGCCCGGGCTCGATCGTGGCCCTGGGCGACTCGATCACCGACGGGGTGAAGTCGACCAGCGGCGCCAACCGGCGCTGGCCCGACGTGCTCGCCCGCCGCTTCCAGCAGCAGAGCGCGCTGCCCAAGTACGGCGTGATCAACCACGGCATCTCGGCGAACCGCATCGTCACCGACCGCTACCAGGGCGACGGCATCAGCACCGACACCGGCGGGGTCAGCGCCCAGCACCGGCTGGAGCGCGACGTACTGGCCCAGACCTCGGCCCGTACAGTCGTGGTCTTCGAGGGGATCAACGACGTGCGCGCGGGCACCTCGGCGGCCGAGGTGATCACCGGGCTGCGGGCCATCGCGCGGCGGGCGCACGAGCGGGGCCTGCGGGTGGTGGCCGCGACGGTCGCGCCGTGCGAGGGGTACGCCGACTGCTACCCGGAGGTCGACCAGCGGCGGCAGGCGGTCAACGCCTTCGTCCGTGACAGCGGCGGGGCCGTGGACGCCGTGCTGGACTTCGACGCGGTGATCCGCGACCCGCAGCGGCCGCAGCGGATGCTGCCGGCGTACGACAGCGGCGACCATCTGCACCCCGGCGACGAGGGGCTGAAGGCGCTCGCGGAGTCGGTGGAGCTGCGCAAGCTCGTGCCGTGAGGCGAGGCCGGCCGGGGCGGCGTGCCCCGGCCGGCCAGGCGCGTCATCCGTCCCGTCACACGTCCAGGTCGACGACCACCGGCGCGTGGTCCGAGGCGCCCTTGCCCTTGCGCTGCTCGCGGTCGACGTAGGCGTCGGAGACCGCCTTGGCGAACGGCTCGTTGCCATAGACCAGGTCGATGCGCATTCCGCGGTTCTTCGGGAAGCAGAGCTGGCGGTAGTCCCAGTACGTGAAGGGGTGGTCGTACTTCAGGGGGCGCGGCACGACGTCCGTCAGGCCCGCGCCGCGCAGGTCGGCGAGGGCCGCCCGCTCGGCCGGGGTGACGTGCGTGGCGCCCTCGAAGGCGGCCGTGTCGTAGACGTCGTCGTCCGTCGGCGCGACGTTGTAGTCGCCGAGGACCGCGAACGGGCGGTCGCCTCCCGCGTCGCCCGCGATCGCGGCCTTCAGCGCCTCGAACCACTGGAGCTTGTAGGCGTAGTGCGGGTGCTCGACCTCGCGGCCGTTGGGCACATAGACCGACCAGACGCGGACCGGTCCGCAGGTCGCCGAGACGGCGCGCGGCTCGGCCACGCCGTCGTACGTCGGATCACCGGGCAGGCCCTCGACCACGTCCGCCAGGCCGACCCTGGACAGCACGGCCACGCCGTTCCACCGGCCCGTGGCGTGCACCGCCGCTTCGTACCCCAGCTCGCGCAGCTCGTCGAAGGGGAACTGCTCCTTGGAGCACTTGGCCTCCTGGATGCACAGCACGTCCGTGCCGGTGGTCTCCAGCCAGGCCAGCAGCCGGGGCAGGCGGGCGGTGATCGAATTGACGTTCCAGGTCGCGATGCGCATGAGTGCCAACCTACCGCCCGCCTGTGACAGTCGCCGTCCTCAGCCGAGCGCGGCCGCCTGACCAGGCGCGAGGCGGCCGTGGTCGGTGCCGCCGAGCTGGCCGATCATGCGGTCGTAGATCGGCCGGGCGTGCTCCTGGAGGAGGCTGTCGTGGACGTCGATGGCGTGCCGCGGCTTGACCTCGCGCAGGTAGTCGATGATCTCCGCCACCTTGTTCCAGGGCGCGTGCACGGGCAGCAGGAGGGTGTCGACCGGGCGGCCGGGGACGGTGAGCGCGTCGCCGGGGTGGAAGACCGAGCCGTCGACGAAGTAGCCGACGTTGGTGACCCGCGGGATGTCGGGGTGGATCACGGCGTGCAGCTGCCCGTGCACCTCCACCTCGAAGCCGGCGGCCGTGAAGGTGTCGCCCTCGCCGACGGTGTGCACCCGGCCCGGGAACGCCGCCGAGATCTGCTCGGCGACCGAGGCGAGCGTCCAGATCTCGGCGGCCGGGTTGGCCTCCATGGCCGCCCGCAGCCGGTCCTCGGCGAAGTGGTCGGGGTGCTCGTGGGTGATCAGGATCGCGTCGGCGCCCACGGCCGCGTCCTGCTCGCTGAAGCCACCGGGATCGATGACCAGCGTCCGCCCGTCCTTGGCCAGCCGGACGCAGGCGTGCGTCTTCTTGGTGAGTTCCAGTTCCATGGCCCCATCTTGCCGCGCGGAGCCGTGCGAATCCGCGACCGGGCTCGGGCTCCGGCGCTCAGTCCTCCGGCGTGGTCTCCTCGCGGATGACGCGCTGCGCGATGGTGAAGGCCGCGCCCGCGGCCGGCACGCCGCCGTAGACCGCGGTGTGGATCAGCGTCTCCTTGATCTCCGCGGGGGTGAGGCCGTTGCGGAGCGCGGCGCGGACGTGCACGGCCAGGTCGTCGAGGTGGCCGCTGGTGATCAGCGCGGTGAGCGTGATGACGCTGCGGGTGCGGCGGTCCAGGCCCGAGCGGGTCCACACCTCGCCCCAGACGTTGCGGGTCAAAAAGTCCTGGAAGTCGCCGGTGAACTCGTCGGCGGCGGCCGCCGCGCGGTCCACGTGCGCGTCCCCCAGCACCTCGCGGCGGACCTTCATGCCCGCGTCGTAGGAGTCGGTGCCGACCATCTCGGGCTGCTCGGCGGCCGGCTCGATGGCGACGACCGGCGGCTGGGGCTGCGCCTGCTGCGCCGGCTTCGGGGTGAGGACGGGCTTGGGCGGGGTGGCGCCGAGCGCGGCCTGCCCGGCCGGCTTGTCCTGCCAGGCGGTGGAGAAGTGCCGGATGAGCAGCTCGGTGATGGCGGCGGGCTGCTCGACGGGGGCGAGGTGCGAGGTGCCGGGCACCAGGGCGAGGCCCGCGTCCGGTATCCCGGCGACCAGGGTGCGCGCGTCGGCGGTCGGGGTGATCAGGTCGTCGGAGCCGACGACCACGAGGGTGGGCGCGGAGATCCTGCCGAGCTCGCTCCGGACGTCGAAGGCGGCCAGCGCCTCGCAGGCCGCGATGTAGCAGCCGGGGTCGGTGGTGCGCACCATCTGCACGGCCCACTCGACGATGGCGGGCTGGGCGGCGGCGAAGCCGGGCGTGAACCAGTGCTCGGGCGCGGTGCGGGCGATCGGGTCCAGGCCGTTCGTACGGATCACCACACCGCGCTGCCGCCAGGCGTCGGCGGTGCCGAACCGGGGCGATGCCGAGACCAGCGCGAGCGAGGTGAGGCGCTGGGGGTGGGCGAGCGCGAGCTGGGCGCCGATGGCGCCGCCCATGGCGCAGCCGGCGTAACCGAAGCGGTCGATGCCGAGGCCGTCGAGGGTGGCGATCACCCGATCGGCCAGGTCGGCGACCGAGGCGGCGGGGTAGGCGGGTGATCCGCCGTGGCCCGGGAGGTCGAAGCGGACGACGCGCCACTGACGGGTCAGTTCGGGTATCTGCCGGTCCCACATGTGCCAGGTGGTGCCCAGCGAGGCGCCGAGGACAAGTACGGGTGCGTCGTCGGGGCCGTCGATCCGGTGCTGCAGGGTCTTCTCGCTCACCCGGCCACGCTACCCAATCAAACCGCCCACTCCTGACACCCGGGTCAGTAATCGGGCAACGCTCCGGCCGGAAGAGTCGGTCATGGCAGCAGAATCGGCTCATAACCGGCTGGCCGGGATCGCCCGCAGGTGCTCCGGGCGGCATTCTTCATCAGAGTTTCGCCACCGGAACCCGACCGTCCGCGCCGGGCCCGGAGCCCGACGCGCCCCGTCAGAACCGTGTCGTGGACACGATGTACACCACGGGGTGGCCGTCCTCGGCGAAGTCGACCGTGATCCGCTGCGAGGGCCGCGGCGCCTTCTCCTTGTGGACCAGGCCCGCGTAGCCGTCCCCGACCGTGAAGTCCCACTTGACCCGCGCCGCCTGCTCCGGCGAGATCGTGGCGACGTCCTTGCGCAGGTCATCGCGGGTGCGCCCGTAGTGCGCCAGGAACTGGTCCAGGCCGTCCTGGGACGTGCGGAACGTCACGTAGAGCGAGCTGGTCTTGAAGGAGTTGGTCTCGAAGTACGCGACCGGATACGAGTACGACGGGATCGGCACGTCGTAGATCCGCCGCTGCACCTTGGAGGGCCACTGCCAGGTGAGCCCCGCCATCTTGGCCCGCTCCTCCTTCTCCTGGCCGCTGTCCCGGCTCTGCGCGGCGGAGAGCGCGAGGTAGCCGGCCGGGATGGCGATCAGCAGGAAGACGACGACGGCGGTGAGCCAGCGGCGCCGGCGGCTCGGCGGGGGCGCGTGCACCCCGCCGTCGCCCGCCGCGGGGACGTCGTCGCGCGCGTCCCGGTCGGGGTACTCGGAGCGGTCGTGGCGCTCGGGGTGGTCGGTCACGGGTGCCTGTTCCAGGTCGGTCATCGGCGGCCGGTCCGCTCATAGCGTTCGTACCGCTCGACGCGGCGGCGGTTGGCGCGGCGGAAGCGGCGGGCCACCAGCCGGGCGAGGTCGGCGGCGCCGACCATACCGGCCTCGGGGCCGAGCTGGGCCCGGGCGATGCGGGCCTCGGGGCGGTAGCCGCGGCCTGTGAGGGTGCGCCGGAAGGCGTCCCGGGCCGGGCCGATGAGCAGGTCGTCCGCCGCGCTGACGCCGCCGCCGATGACGAAGCAGGAGGGGTCGAGGGCCGCGGCGAGGTTGGCGATGCCCACGCCCAGCCACTGGCCGATCTCGGCGAACAGCTCGACGCACATCGCGTCGCCCTCGCGGGCCAGCTCGGTGATCAGCGGCCCGGTGATGTCGGGGATGTTGCCCTTGACCCGCTCGATGATGTTGTACGCGACCGGGGAGTCGGCGGCCGCCAGCTCGCGCGCCTCGCGCACCAGGGCGTTGCCGGAGCTGTACTGCTCCCAGCAGCCGCGGTTGCCGCACGGGCAGCGGTGCCCGCCGGGCACCACCTGCATGTGCCCGAACTCGCCGGCGACCCCGTACTTGCCCCGCTTGACCTGCCCGTCCTCCAGGATCGCGCCGCCGATCCCGGTCCCGAGCGTGATCATCACGAGGTGGTCCTCGTTGCGCCCGGCGCCGAAGCGCCACTCGGCCCAGGCGGCCGTATTGGCGTCGTTGTCGACCATGACGGGGACCGCGAGGCGGCCCGCGAGGCGGTCGCGCAGCGGCTCGTTCCGCCAGTTCAGGTGGGGGGCGAAGAGGACGCGGCTGCGGTCGGCGTCGACCCAGCCGGCCGCGCCGATGCCCACGGCGTGCACGTCGTGCCGGTCGGAGAGGTCCAGCACCAGCTCGGTGATGGTGTCCTCGACGACCTGGGGGCTCTTGGACTTGTCCGGCGTCTCGGTGCGGACCTTCTCCAGGATGTTCCCGTCGGCGTCCACGACGCCCGCCATGACCTTCGTCCCGCCGATGTCGATGCCGACGGTGGGCACGCGGGGCGCGCTGAGGTGCGAGCGCCGCTCGCGGGTGCCGACCGTGCGCAGCACGGTGGCCCGCGCCGATCCACGGTGCACCCTGTCCCGGTACGTACTCATGCTCGGCTCGTCTCGTCCCTGTGCGGTCTCGGGAGGCCATGGCCTCGGCTGGCGTCCGGGCGGGCACAGCCCACCCGCCGTGCGATTGTGCATCAAAGCCGCCCCGCGGCGCACCGCAACCCTCTGACCTGTGGCCTTTCTCAAAGTACGGCGAACCCGGGAACCGTCTGCGCCGGCGCGCACCGGGTGGCGGCGCACCCGGCCCGGCCGCTCCGGTGCGGCCGCCAACTGCCCGCTGGACAAAGGGGGTTCGCCCGGGAGCGGGTTTCCCGGCCGGTGCTCGCCGTCCGGGAAACCCGGGTGCGGGGCCCCCGGCGGGCCCGGGCGGCGCCTGACGGGCCGCGAGAAAGCCCTGGTCACAGGCGTTTTTTCGGGACCGTGTGCCCCTGACGGCCGAATCCGACGGGCCCCGCGGCCACCCGTGGGTTGTGATGGGAACCGTTGATGTTCCGCCCTCTGTGAGGAGAACGCTATGCGCATCCGTACCGCCGCAGCCGCGGCCATTCTGGCCACCGCCGCCCTCGTCGGCAGCGCCGGCGCCGCCGCTGCCGACTCGGGCGCCCAGGGCAGCAGCAGCCACTCGCCGGGCGTGATCTCCGGCAACACCATCCAGGTACCGATCCACGTGCCGGTCAACGCCTGCGGTCTCTCCGTCGACGTGGTCGGGCTGCTGAACCCCGCAGACGGGCAGTGCGCCAACAAGTAACGTCGCGCCCCACTCCGGTGCCGGCCTCCTTCGGGGGGCCGGCACCCCTCTGTTCCCGGGCCGCGCCGGCTCGTGTTCCCGGGCAGGACCAGCCGCCGGGGACCGACCGGGGGTCAGGGTGCCGCGATCTCCCGGGGCCTGCCGTCCCACTGCCACGACGTGCGGCGCGGGTGGCCGGGGAGTGCGATGCGGCCCGTGCACCACAGGAGCGCGGACCAGCGGTCGGTGACCGGCGGGGCGTCGGGGAAGATCCGGGCCAGTGTCCGGTCGCACAGCCCGTCGGGCGGCGTCCACGGCAGGCCGAGGCTCTCGGCGATGTCGTGCGTGTGCACCAGCGTCTCGACGACGCCCATGGCCGCGAAGCCCGTGGCGTCGGACACACCGTAGACGTGGAAGGCGCGCTTCTCCGGCGGCGTCGTGCGGACGATGGCCGCCAGCAGCGCGCCGCTCGCCTCCAGTACTTGCAGCAGTCCCGTCGGGCCGGCCTCACGGTCGGCGAAGACGACGTTCGCCGGGCCGCCCGGCCGCTGCCGCGTCCACGCGAAAGGTACGTGCGTGTCCGCCGGCGGACGCGCCGGGCCGAGCTGGGCGGCGTAGGAGAAGAGGTCGTCGGCGAGGTGCTCGGCGGTCTCCCAGCAGTCCCACTCCAGGGCACCGGCCCGCGCGCTCCAGTCCGCCCCTTCCGCGCCGCGCAGGGCGGTGACCGCCAGCCGCACGGCTTCCTCGACATCGGCTGCGGTGACGGGCCCGCCGGGTGTTCTCTGAAGGGAAGACATGGCGCGGAAGGTAGCAATGGCCGTCCGGTCGGAGCACCCGATTTACCGGAAGAGAGTCGGACCATGGTCGCGCAGGCGCAGGAGGAACGGCGGTACGACGTCGTGGTGGTCGGCGGTGGTGCCGCCGGGCTGAGCGGGGCGCTGGCCCTGGTGCGGGCGCGCCGTTCGGTACTGGTGATCGACGACGGCCGGCCGCGCAACGCGACGGCGGACCGTACGCACAACTTCCTGACCCGCGACGGCACGCCGCCCGCGGAGCTGCTCGCGGCCGGCCGCGCCGAGGTGACCGGGTACGGCGGCGAGATCGTGGCGGGCGAGGCGGTGGCGGCCGAGCGGCAGGAGGGCGGCGGCTTCCGCGTCCTCCTGGAAGCGGGCCCGCCGGTCGCGGCCCGCCGGCTGCTCGTGGCGACCGGCCTGGTCGACGAGCTGCCCGAGGTGCCGGGGATGGCGGAGCGGTGGGGGCGGGACGTGCTGCACTGCCCGTACTGCCACGGCTGGGAAGCCCGCGACCGGGCGATCGCGGTGCTGGCCACGGGCCCGCTCGCATGCCGGCAGGCCCTGATGTGGCGGCAGTGGAGCACCGACGTGACGCTGCTGCTGCACGTCTCGCCGGAGCCCGACGCCGAGGAGTACGAGCGGCTGGCCGCCCGGGGCGTCGCCGTGGTGCCGGGGCGGGTGACGGATCTGGAGGTGGCGGACGGCGGGCTGGCAGGCGTGCGGCTGGCGGACGGGCGGCGGGTGCCCTGTCAGGCCCTGGTGGTGGAGCCGCGGTTCACCGCGCGCGCCGGGCTCCTCGCCTCCCTCGGGCTGTCCGCCGAGGAAGAGCGGTCGTCCGGGGAGGTGGTGGGCAGCTCCGTCCGCGCGGCCGACTCGGGGGCGACGGACGTGCCGGGGGTGTGGGTGGCCGGGAACGTCACGGCCCTGTCCGACCAGGTCATCGGCGCCGCGGCGGCCGGGGTGCAGGCCGCCCAGGCGATCAACTCGGACCTGGTCGACGAGGACACCCGGCGGGCGGTCGACACCCGCCGCGGGTCCGGCTGACGCGGGTCCGGCTGACGCGCGTACTTCAAGAACAGGATCAGCCGGTGTCGAGGCCGTCGATCAGCCGGTCGAGGAACCGGGTGAAGGTGGCGTCGGGGGCGAGCGGGCGGCCGGGCGCGGCGAGGGCCGCGGCGAGCTCCGGGTGGTGGCCGTCGGCGGCGACGGCGGCGAGGTAGCGGGCCTCGGCCGCGGCCCGGCCGGGCGCTTCCGCGGCCGCGGACCGCGCGATCTCGTACCCGACGTGCCCGGCGACGAAGCCGGTGAGCTGGCTGAAGACCTCCAGCTTCGCGGCGCCGTCCAGCCGGGTGGGCCGCAGGGCCGCGAGCGCGTGTTCCAGAAAGGCCAGCGCGTGCGGGCCGGGCGTGCGGCGGGTGGTCAGCGCGGCGGGCAGCCAGGGGTGACGGAGCATCAGGGCGCGCTGGAGGTGGCCGATGGCCTTCAGGTCGCTGCGCCAGTCGCCGCTGAGGGGCCCGTCCGTCGGGAGTTCGCCGCTGACGTGGTCGACCATCAGCTCCAGCAGCGTCTCCTTGTCGGGCGCGTAGCCGTAGAGCGACATGACGCCGGCGCCGACCTCGGCGGCGACGCGCCGCATGGTGACCGCGTCCAGCCCCTCGGCGTCCGCGAGGGCGACGGCCGCGGCCGTGATCGCCTCGCGGCTGAAGGCGGGCTTGCGGCCCCGGCCGGTCCGGGCCGTGCCCAGCCAGAGCTGCTGCGGGTCGACGCCCGCGGCGCCGGCTCCCTCACGACGGGTCATGCTCTTCGCCTTCCGTTGCCTCCGGCCATTCTCGTACAGTGATTCCCGTACAGTGTACGGAAATGAAACAGGGGAACGAGGGGGAACGATGACACCGCACACGCACGGCGTCGTGGCGAGACCGGAGTGGACCGCGCCTTCGGGGAAGCCGCCGCTGTCCGCACGGATGATGCGGGCGACCTGGCGCGGCCTCCCGGCCAAGCGGCACGAAATCGGCTGGGAGCCGGGGCTCGTGGTACCGGCGGCGGACGGCAGTCCCTTGCTGACGGACCACTACTTCCCCCGCGCGGCGGGCGACTTCCCCACCCTTCTCGTGCGCTCGCCCTACGGACGGGGCCTGCCCTGGTCACCCATGTACGGGATGCTCTTCGCCGAACAGGGCTTCCACGTGGTCCTGCAGAGCTGCCGCGGCACCGGCGGCTCGGGCGGCCGGTTCGACCCGTGGCGCGACGAGGCCGCCGACGGCCGGGCCACGGTGGCCTGGCTGCGGCGGCAGCCCTGGTTCACCGGCACGCTGGGCACGGTCGGCCCCAGCTATCTGGGGTACGTGCAGTGGGCGCTCGCGCTCGATCCGCCACCGGAGCTGAAGGCGATGGTGGTACAGGCCGGCCTGCACGATCCGCACGCCTTCTTCCACGCGGGCGGCGCGTTCCACCTGGAGAACGCGCTCGCCGTCGGCGCGGGCATGACGTACCAGCACCGGGGGACGGTGCCCCTCGTACGCGCGATGCTGCGCCTGAAGCGCCGGCTGCGCGAGATCACCACGGCGCTGCCGCTGCGCAAGGCGTACGTACCGGCGCTCGGGGACGTGCCCTGGCTGGACGACGCGATGACGCACCCGGACGCCGACGACCCGCACTGGCACGGCACGTCCGCGGCGGCGGCCGCGGAGCGGTCGAGCGTGCCCACCGCGCTGACCACCGGGTGGCACGACGCGCTCGCCGACCAGACCTTCGCGCAGTACCACCGGCTGCGTCGGGCCGGCTGCGCGACCGCCCTGCTCGTCGGCCCCTGGACGCACACCTCCGCGATGCAACAGGGCTGGCCCGAGGTCTTCGCCGAGAGCCTCGGCTGGCTGCGCGCGCACCTGTGCGGGGACTCCGAAGGGCTGCGCCCCACCCCCGTACGCGTGCACGTCGGCGGCGAAGGCGCCTGGCGGGACCTCGACGACTGGCCGCCGGCCCCCGCCACGACCGCCTGGTTCCCCGCCGCGCACGGGACCCTCACCCGGCAGCCCCCGACGGACTCCGCGCCGCTGGCGTCCGTCCGTTACGACCCCGCCGACCCCACCCCTTCCGTGGGCGGGCCGCTGCTCTCCCCCGGCGCAGGTCCCCGCGACAACGGGGCCCTGGAGGCGCGGGAGGACGTCCTGACGTTCACCGGCCCGCCGCTGACCGAGCCCGTCGACGTGCTCGGCCCGGTCTCCGCGCGGCTGCGGATCTCCACGGACACCGGCCACGCGGACGTCTTCGCCCGCCTGTGCGACGTGGACGCGCGCGACCGTTCCACCAACGTCTGCGACGGGCTGGTCCGGCTGCGGGCCGACGGGCAGGCACCGTCGGCGGTCACCGTGGCGATGAGCTCCACCGCCCACCGCTTCGCCGCAGGGCACCGCATCCGCCTCCAGCTCAGCGGTGGCGCGCACCCGCGCTACGCCCGCAACCCGGGTACCGGCGAGTCCCCGGCCGAGGCCACCGCCCTCGTACCGGCACGGATCACCGTGCACGCGGGCTCGGTGGTGATGCTTCCCGCGGGCAACCAGGAGTGACAGCGGCGGCCCCGCGTCAGTCCCGGACCGTCAGTCCCGGACCTTCAGGACGAGCTTGCCGCGGGTGCGGCCCTGTTCGCCGCGGCGGTGCGCCTCGGCGGCGTGTTCCAGCGGGAGTACGTCCTCCACCTCGACCTTGACCACGCCCTTGTCGATAAGCTCGGCGATCTTCGTGAGGGCCGGGCCGTCCGGCTCCACGAGGTAGCCGCTCGCGCGCACCCCCTGGGCGCGGGCCGCCTCCACCAGCTCCGGCGAGACGCCCGAGGGCACGGCGATGAGCGTGCCGCCGGCGCGCAGGGTGCGCAGCGACCGGGTGCTGGTGTCGTCCTTGTCGTCGCCGACCAGGTCGATGACGACGTCGACGTCCCGGATCTCGTCCTCGAACCGTACGGCGGTGTAGTCGACCAGCTCGTCGGCGCCCAGGCCGCGCAGCCAGTCGTGCTTGGCGGCGCTCGCGGTGCCGATGACATGGGCGCCGAGGTGCTTGGCGAACTGCACGGCGAAGTGGCCGACGCCGCCGGCCGCCGCGTGGATCAGCACCCGCTGCCCGGCGGTCACACGGGCCGCGTCGACCAGCGTCTGCCAGGCGGTGAGCGCGGCCAGCGGCACGGCGGCGGCGTGCTCGTGGTTCAGCAGGGCCGGCTTGCGGGCGAACTGCCGGGAGGGGGCCGTGACGTACTCGGCGTAGGCGCCGGCCTCGCGCGGGAACCACGGCATCCCGTACACCTCGTCGCCGACCGCGAGGGTGTGGACGCCGAAGCCCACCTCTTCCACGACGCCGGAGACGTCCCAGCCGACGGTGAACGGCGGATCGCCGAGGACGCCGAGGCCGCCGCTCTGGCGGGTCTTGTAGTCGATCGGGTTCACGCCCGCGGCGTGCACCCGTACCAGCACCTCGGTCGGCAGCGGCCGCGGCCGCGCCACCTCGGACATCCGCAGGACGTCCGGGCCGCCGAGCGCGTCCTGGCTGATCGCGCGCATGGTGGTCTCGCCGCTCCGGTCGCTGGTCATGTGGTGCCTCCTGTGCGTGTGCGGTACTCGGCGCGGGCGCGCCGCGGGGTCACCGGACCCTGGTACCGGCGAAGCTACCGCCGGGGACCGGCGCCCCCGCGGAAGCCGTCCCGCGCGCCGCACCGGTACCCCGCCACCGGTACCCGTACGCCCGGCCTCAGTGCCTGGGGTGGCCGCCGAGGTGCTCCGGGGACGGCGCGCGCTCCAGTTCGTGGCTGAGCTGCTCCAGTTCGCTGCCGCCGGCCATCTGGCGGGTCAGCTCCTCCAGCGCGATCTCCGGCTTGAGGTGGCTGCCGGCCATCGTGCCGCGCTTGAGCAGGACGAAGCGGTCGCCGACGAGGTAGGCGTGGTGCGGGTTGTGGGTGATCAGGACGACGCCGAGGCCCGCGTCCCGGGCGGCGGCGACGTACTTGAGGACCACGCCGGACTGCTTGACGCCGAGCGCCGCCGTGGGCTCGTCCAGTACGAGGACCTTGGCGCCGAAGTAGACGGCGCGGGCGATGGCCACGCACTGCCGCTCGCCGCCGGAGAGGGTGCCGATCGGCTGGTCGACGTCGCGCAGGTCGATGCCCATCCGCAGCAGCTCGGAGCGGGTGGTCTCGCGCATCGCGCGGGCGTCGAGGTGCTTGAAGGGGCCGACGCCCTTCGTCGGCTCGGAGCCGAGGAAGAAGTTGCGCCAGACCGGCATCAGGGGGACGACGGCGAGGTCCTGGTAGACAGTGGCGATGCCGCGGTCCAGCGCCTCGCGCGGGGAGGAGAGCCGGGCCTCCTCGCCCTCGATCGTGAAGGAGCCGGCGTCGTGCTGGTGCAGCCCTGCGATGATCTTGATGAGGGTGGACTTGCCGGCGCCGTTGTCGCCGAGCACGCAGGAGATCTCCCCCGCGTGCACCTCCAGCGAGACCCCTTCGAGGGCCTTGACGTTGCCGTAGTACTTGCTGACGTCGCTCAGCTCGACGAGCGGCGTACGGGCCTCCGTACGGGCGTCGTGGTCGGTCGCAGTACTCATTTGCTCGCCTCCGCGCGCTTGCGGACCCAGGCGTTCAGCAGCGTGGCGAGCAGCAGCATCGCGCCGAGGAAGAACTTGTACCAGTCCGGGTTCCACTGGGCGTACACGATGCCCTTGCTGGTCATGCCGAAGATGAAGGCGCCGACCGCGGCGCCGATCGCCGAGCCGTAGCCGCCGGTCATCAGGCAGCCGCCGACGGCCGCCGCGATGATGTAGAGGAACTCGTTGCCGACGCCGTCGCCGGACTGGATCGCGTCGTAGGAGAACAGCAGGTGCTGCCCCGAGATCCAGGCGGCGAAGGCGACGCCCATGTACAGGCCGATCTTGGTCTTGGTGACCGGGACGCCGACCGCGCGGGCCGCGTCCGCGTTGCCGCCCACCGCGAAGATCCAGTTGCCCACCCGCGTACGCAGCAGGATCCAGGTGGCGAGCGCGATCAGCGCGATCCACCACAGGATCGTGACCTGGATGTCCACGCCGCCGATCGTGAGGTGCGAGGCGAAGAGCACCCGGGCGGACTCGAAGCCCTCCATGTCGGCGATGGACTTCGTGGAGACCGTGCCGCTGATCAGCTTGGTGAAGCCGAGGTTCAGGCCGGTCAGCATGAAGAACGTGCCGAGCGTGATGATGAAGCTGGGCAGCTTCGTACGGGTCAGCAGGAAGCCGTTGAAGACCCCGATGGCGAGGGTGACCAGCAGGGACACCCCGACGCCCACCCAGGCGTTCGCCGTCATCTGGTAGCTGAACATCGAGGAGATCAGCGCGGAGCTGACGACCATGACGCCGGCCGACAGGTCGAACTCGCCGCCGATCATCAGCAGCGCGACCGGCACGGCCATGATGCCGATCGTCGAGGACGCGTACAGCACCGTCGAGAGGCTGTCGGTCTGCAGGAAGGTGTCGGCCGCGAACGAGAAGAACAGGAAGACGGCGATCGCGCCGACCACCGCGCCCAGCTCGGGGCGGCCCATCAGGCGGCGGGCGAGCGAGCGGTGCACGAGCCGCTCGTCCGGGCCGCCGGCCGGCTCGGTGTCGTGCGGTTCCGCCGGTGGTGCCGCGGTGCTGCTCATCGGGTCCCCCGCTTCGTGTATTCGGCCAGCGCGCCGGCGTCCTTCTTGGTGACCACCTGGGGTCCGGTGAGCACGGGTCGGCCGCCGCCGAGGACGTCGGAGTTGTACTTGTACAGCCAGAGCAGGTCGACCGCCTGGTAGCCCTGGAGGTAGGGCTGCTGGTCGACGGCGAAGCCCAGCGAGCCGTCCTGCAGTCCCTGGGCGACCTGCGCGTTGAGGTCGAAGGTGTCGATCTCGGCCTTGCTGTTCGCCTGGTCCCTGGCCTTCACGGCGGTGGGCGCGAAGGGGGCGCCCAGCGTGACCACGGAGTCGATCTTCGGGTCGGCCTGCAGCTGGGACTCGATGGAGGACTGCACGTCGGGCATGTTCGTGCCCTCGACGTACAGCTTCTTCAGCGTGCCCTTGAAGGTCTTCTGCGCGCCATCGCAACGCTGCTCGTGGCCGACGTTGCCCTGCTCGTGCAGGACGCACAGGGCCTTCTTCTTGTGGCGCTTGTTCAGCTCCTCGCCGACCGCCTCACCGGCGATGGACTCGTCCTGGCCGACGTGGGTGAGCGCGCCGTACTTCTCGGAGACCTCGGAGCCGGAGTTCACGGTGATCACCGGGATGCCGGCCTTCTCGGCCTTGGCCAGTACGCCCTTCATGGCGTCGGGCTTGGCGAGCGTGACGATCAGCCCGTCGACCTTCTGGTCGATGTAGGACTGCACGAGCTGGGCCTGCCGGTTGGCCTCCTCGTCGTGCCCGTAGACGAACTTGATGTTGTCCTTGGCGGCGGCCTGCTTGGCGCCGTTCTGCACGATGTCCCAGAAGGTGTCGCCGTCGCCCGAGTGGCTGACCATGGCGAAGGTCCACTTCGGGGTGTTCACGGCCGCCCGGCCACCGGCCACCTGCGCCTGGCGCGCGTCCTCGGCCCGCTTGCCGCCGGTGGCGCTGCAGCCCGCCAGGGCCAGGCCGAGCACCCCTGCCAGCACGGCGCCCAGCGCGCGTGCCCCTGTCCGAACCCTTGCCACGAGGTCGTGCCCTTCTCGTCGGTTCTCACTGTCCGTAGTCATTCCGCGGGCCCGACGGATCGGGCCCAACCGCCAAGTATCCGTTATGCCCGCTGGTCCCGGGGTCAGCGGGTCCCGCGGGCGGTGTACTTCTCCAGCGCGGGTACGTCCTCGCCGGTGACGATGGCCGGGCCGGTGAGCACCGGGCGGCCGCCGCCCAGTACGTTCCCATTGGTCCGGTTCAGCCAGAGCAGATCGACCGCTTCGTACCCCTGGAGGTAGGGCTGCTGGTCGACGACGAAGGTGATGTCCTTCGCCTTCAGGCTCTTCACCACGGCGGCGTTCAGGTCGAAGGTCGCGAGCTGCGCCGCGCTGCCGGCCTGGTCCCGGGCCTTGACCGAGATCGCCGCCATGGGTGCGCCGAGCGTGACGATCGCGTCGATGCCCTTGTCCGCCTGGAGCTTCGCCTCGATGGAGGACTGCGAGGACGGCGCGTTCGTCCCGTCGACGTTGAGATTCTCGACCGTACCTCGGAAGGATTCCTTCACCCCGGCGCAACGGTCCTCCAGCGAGACGTTGCCCTGCTCGTGGATCACGCACAGGGCCTTCTTCCGGTGCCGCTCGTTCAGCTCGTCGCCGACCGCCCGGCCCGCGACGGACTCGTCCTGGCCGATGTGGGTGAGGGCGCCGTACCGCCGGGAGTACTCGCCGCCGGAGTTGATGGTGAGCACCGGAATGCCGGCCCGCTCGGCCGCTCGAACCGCCGACTTCAGGGCCTGCGGCTTGGCGAGCGTCACGATCAGCCCGTCGACCTTCTGGTCGACCATGCTGCGGACCAGCTCGGCCTGGCGCGACCCCTCCTTGTCGCCGGCGTAGAGAAATTTCACATTGTCCTTCTTCGCCGCCTGCTCGGCGCCGGTCTGGACGATGTCCCAGAAGGTGTCGCCCTCGCCGGAGTGGCTGACCATGCCGATGGTCATGCGGGGCGTCCCGGCGGCCTTCCCGGAAGCGCCGGACGCGGCGTCCTCGGACTGCTTCCCTCCGGAGCCGCTGCAGCCGGCGGCGAGCGCGAGCGCGGCGAGCGCGGCCGCCGCGGCGCGTGTCCTCCGGCAGGTCGTACGGGTCGTGCGCACGGTACGCATCGTGAACCGCCTTCGCTCCCCCGCCGCCCGGTTGCGGCTTGAGGAGTTCTAGCGGCGCCCGACACACCACGTCAATGGTTTGTCAGAACATTCTTACCCAACGAGGCAGGGCGCTCAGGACACTCGGGACACTCAGGGGCACTCAGGGCCGTACGAGGAGCTGGAACTCGAAGGCGTAACGCGAGGCGCGGTAGACATGCGAGCCGAATTCGACGGGCCGCCCCGTGTCGTCGAACGTCGTGCGCTGCATCGTGAGCAGCGGGGCGCCCTCCTCCTCGGCCAGCCGCTCGGCCTCCGCCGCGTCGGCCACCCGTGCGCCGACCGCCTGCCGGGCGCTGTGCAGGGTGATCCCGGCATTGCGCATCAGGCGGTACAGGCCGGTGCTCTCCAGCTGTGCGGTCTCCAGCGTGATCAGCCCGAGCGGGAGGTGGTTGCGCAGGTGCGCCATGGGCTCGCCGTGGGTGAGCCGGAGCCGCTCGACGAGCGCGACCTCCGCGCCCTCGGCGACGCCGAGCGCGGCGGCGACCTCGGCGGTGGCCTCGGTGGTGGTGTTGAGCAGCACCTTCGTGGCGGGCTTCTGGCCGGCCGCCTCCAGGTCGTCGTAGAGGCTGCTCAGCTCCAGCGGGCGCTTGACCTGACTGTGCACGACCTGCGTGCCGATGCCGCGGCGGCGGACGAGCAGCCCCTTGTCCACCAGCGACTGGATGGCCTGCCGGACGGTCGGCCGGGACAGCCCCAGCCGCCCCGCGAGCTCGATCTCGTTCCCGAGCAGGCTGCCGGGGGCCAGCTTGCCGGTCTCGATCGCGGCCTCCAGCTGCTGGGACAGCTGGAAGTACAGCGGCACCGGGCTGCTCCGGTCGACGCTGAACTGGACAGGGCTGCCGGCGCCCTCGGTGACTGCTTCGCGTTTCCCCACGCGGCCGAGCGTATCCGCCCACGCCCATGACGGGAAGTCCAGAGGTCACATTGTCCGGACATTATGCCACTGAAGTCATCGCGGGCCCGGCCCGCTCGCCGGCGCCCGGCGCGCGCCCCTCGGTCCGCGCCCGCAGCAGCCGCGACGACCCGCCCCGATCACGAGAAACGGATAGCCACAAGGGGCGCAGGCGGCACAATGGGGGGATGCCGGAGTACGCCGAACTGCAATTGTCCGACCGCACGTTGGTCCGCCTCGCCCTCGCTCCCGTCGGCACGCCGGCGGCCGTCGTGCCCGCCGCCCGGGCGGATCTGCCCGACGGGGCCGGCACCGTCGAGCCGGTGGGCCGTGGTGCCGACCGGGTGGCCGCGCTCGCCGGGGACGGGCTGCGGGCGGTGCTCAGCCCGCTCGGGCCGCTGCTCCAGGAAGTGCACGACTCCGTCGCGCGCACCGAGCGGCCGCCGCAGGAGCTGTCCGTGGAGTTCGGCGTGCAGATCGGGCAGGACCTCAAGCTCGGCATCGCCGGGGGCAGCGCACAGGCCGCCATGAAGATCACCGCCAGCTGGCGGCTGCCGGGCACCGCGCCCCAGGAAGGCTGAGGGTGCGGTGGTTCGGCGCCGGCGCGGAGGGCGCCGGGGAGGACGCGGCGCCGGACGAGCGGGCCGGGCTGGTCACGGTGTACGGGGCGGACGAGGACGGCCCGGGGGGCGGAGAACGGACCGCCGTGCGGGCTCCGTTCGCCGCCGCGCCGT
>NZ_JBEPFC010000086.1:0-29681 GCF_040301705.1 Streptomyces sp. NPDC000151
GCCGAGCAGCGGCGCGCCCGGCTGCGCCACGAGGCGCGGGTCGCCTCGGCGGTCGCGGACGGCGCGCGGCAGCTGCTCGCGCATGTCGAGGTCTCGCTCGTGCGGGCCGAGGAGGAGCGGGCCGCCGCCGAGCTGGCGAAGGCCGAGCGGGAGCAGGCGCTGGTCGCCGAGCGGTCCCAGGGGCGTGAGCTGAAGGACGCGCTGGACAAGCTGACGGACTCGGTGCACCGGGGCGAGGTGCTGGGCGCCGAGAAGCGCATGAAGATCGAGCAGCTGGAGACGAAGGCGCTGGAGGAGCTGGGCGTCGAGCCGGCCGGGCTGGTCGCCGAGTACGGCCCGGACCAGCTCGTACCGCCGTCACCGGCCGCCGAGGGCGAGGAACTGCCGGACGATCCGGAGCATCCGCGCAATCAGCCGGTGCCGTTCGTGCGGGCCGAGCAGGAGAAGCGGCTCAAGGCCGCCGAGCGCGCGTACCAGCAGCTCGGCAAGGTGAACCCGCTGGCCCTGGAGGAGTTCGCGGCGCTGGAGGAGCGGCACAAGTTCCTCAGCGAGCAGCTGGAGGACCTGAAGAAGACCCGCGCCGACCTGCTGCAGGTCGTCAAGGAGGTCGACGAGCGCGTCGAGCAGGTGTTCACGGAGGCGTACTGGGACACGGCCCGCGAGTTCGAGGGTGTCTTCGCGCGGCTCTTCCCGGGCGGCGAGGGCCGGCTCGTACTGACCGACCCGGACAACATGCTGACCACCGGCGTGGACGTGGAGGCGCGGCCGCCGGGCAAGAAGGTCAAGCGGCTGTCGCTGCTCTCGGGCGGCGAGCGCTCGCTGACCGCGGTGGCGCTGCTGGTGTCGATCTTCAAGGCGCGGCCGAGCCCGTTCTACGTGATGGACGAGGTCGAGGCGGCGCTGGACGACACCAATCTGCAGCGGCTGATCCGGATCATGGAGGAGCTGCAGGAGAGCTCCCAGCTGATCGTGATCACGCACCAGAAGCGGACCATGGAGGTCGCCGACGCGCTCTATGGCGTGTCCATGCAGGGCGACGGTGTATCGAAGGTCATCAGCCAGCGACTGCACTGAGACAGTCGGCGACTGCACTGAGCCCGCCGCGGACACGGGTGTGGGCCGCCGACCTGCGGCGTTCGCTGCACCGTTCACAACATGAACTCAACATGTACGCGATTGCCGACAGTAACGGGGTCAATGAATTCCGTACCCCCTATTGACTTCGAAACTTGAAGGCATAGTCTCTGCAACGTTGCTTTTACCTTCAAGTGGTGCGTGCCGTGTTCGCAGCCGCCACTGGAAGGGCCAGCCCCCTACGCCCGGCAGCGCAGCCGGGCCACTGGAGTACACGTTGACCAGCACCGCGCAGCCGACGGTCGCGGAAGGCCGCAAGGCCAAGCCCGACCACCTCGGCCATGTCATCTTCATCACCGCGGCTGCCGCGATGGGCGGCTTCCTGTTCGGTTACGACAGCTCCGTGATCAACGGTGCCGTCGAGGCCATCCGCGACCGCTACCACGTCGGCTCCGCCGGGCTCGCCCAGGTGATCGCGATCGCGCTGATCGGCTGCGCCATCGGCGCCGCCACCGCGGGCCGGATCGCCGACCGCATCGGCCGCATCCGCGTCATGCAGATCGCCGCGCTGCTGTTCACGGTCAGCGCCGTCGGCTCCGCCCTGCCCTTCGCGGTCTGGGACCTGGCCATCTGGCGGGTCATCGGCGGCTTCGGCATCGGTATGGCCTCGGTCATCGGCCCCGCCTACATCGCGGAGGTCGCGCCGCCCGCGTACCGCGGCCGGCTCGGCTCCTTCCAGCAGGCCGCGATCGTCGTCGGCATCGCCATCTCCCAGCTGGTCAACTGGGGCATCCTGAACCTCGCCGACGGCAACCAGCGCGGCGAGATCGCCGGCCTGGAAGCCTGGCAGTGGATGCTCGGCGTCATGGTCGTCCCGGCCGTGCTCTACGGCCTGCTCTCCTTCGCGATCCCCGAGTCGCCGCGCTTCCTGATCTCCGTCGGCCGCCAGGACAAGGCCAAGGAGGTGCTCTCCGAGGTCGAGGGCAGCTCGGTCGACCTGGACCTGCGGGTCGAGGAGATCGAGCTGGCGATGCGCAGCGAGCACAAGTCGTCGTTCAAGGACCTGCTCGGCGGCAAGGGCGGCTTCCTGCCGATCGTCTGGGTCGGCATCGGCCTCTCGGTCTTCCAGCAGCTGGTCGGCATCAACGTCGCGTTCTACTACTCCTCGACGCTGTGGCAGTCCGTCGGCATCGACCCGAGCAGCTCGTTCTTCTACAGCTTCACCACCTCGATCATCAACATCCTCGGCACCGTGATCGCGATGCTCTTCGTCGACCGGATCGGGCGCCGTCCGCTGGCGCTGGTCGGCTCCGCCGGTATGGCCATCGCCCTCGCGCTGGAGGCGTGGGCCTTCTCCGCGAAGACCGCGGGCGGCACGCTGCCGACCACCGAAGGCACCGTGGCCCTGATCGCGGCCCACTTCTTCGTGCTCTTCTTCGCCCTGTCCTGGGGCGTGGTGGTCTGGGTCTTCCTCGGCGAGATGTTCCCGAACAAGATCCGTGCCGCGGCCCTGGGCGTCGCCGCCTCGGCCCAGTGGATCGCCAACTGGGCGATCACGGCGACCTTCCCGAGCCTGTCGGAGTGGAACCTCTCCGGCACGTACGTGATCTACATGATCTTCGCCCTGCTCTCGATCCCCTTCGTGCTCAAGTACGTGAAGGAGACGAAGGGCAAGGCGTTGGAGGAGATGGGCTAACCACCCCGCCAGCCTTTCTCCTCACCACGGATCTGCCCCGGCTCCCCGATGGAGCCGGGGCAGCCGCATGTCAGGGGCCGGCGTTACCGTGCTCGCCGTACCGGACCCGCCGTACCGTTTCGCCCCGTCCTTCCCCCATGGGGGGACGCAGGCCCCCTGCTCAGCACAGTACCGGGGGCCACTGACAATGCGGCCGGGCCCGATGCGCGCCTTCAGGGCTTGAGCCGCGGCAGCACCCGCTCCGCGAAGAGGTGCAGCGACCGCCAGCCCTCGTCGACGGGCATCCCGCCGCACAACGGGTGCAGGATCAGCGAGTCCGACGCCTCCGTCTTCTCTGTCTTCTCTGCGTACGTCACGCATTCCTCGGGCGTCAGCACCCGGTACACGCCCTCCCGGCGCAGCGCCGCCACGTCCGTGGCCGCCGACCGCACGGCCGAGCGGATGCCGGCGCCCTGCCAGCCCGCGTACGTCCGCGCCTCGTACAGGAAGTGCTCCCCGTAGCGCGCCCAGGCCCGGTCCGGGTCCTCCGCGACGTGCAGCAGCGCCGTACTGGCGGGCGGCTGCATCACCCAGCCCTCGTGGCCGTGCTCGGCGCACTGCCGGTGGTAGTACGCGATGAGCTCCGGCAGGTGGGCGCTGGGGAAGAACGGCAGCCCGAGCCGTGCCGCGCGCCGCGCCGCGGGCCGCGAGCCGCCGCCGACCAGCAGCAGCGGGTGCGGCCGGGTGGCGGGGCGCGGCGTGACACGGACCGTGCGCCCCCGGTACGTGAACGGCTCGCCCGTCCAGGCGCTCAGCAGCGTCTCCAGCACCTCGTCCTGGAGCGCGCCGCGCCGCCGCCAGTCCACGCCGTGCGCCGCGTACTCCTCGGGCCGGTAGCCCAGGCCCGCGACGGTCACCAGCCGGCCGCCGCCCAGGAGGTCCAGTACGGCCAGGTCCTCGGCCAGCCGCAGCGGGTCGTGCAGCGGGGTGATCAGCGCGGAGACCGTGACGGCGACCCGGCGGGTGGCGCCGAGCACGGCGCCGGCGAAGGTCAGCGGCGAGGGCATCCAGCCGTTGTCGGTGGCGTGGTGCTCCTCGGTCTGCACCGTCGTGATGCCCAGGTCGTCGGCGTACTTCGCCATCGCGACGGCCGCCTGATAGCGCGCCGCCAGGCCCTCCGGGGTGGGGGCCGGGTCGACCAGGTTGAAGCGCAGGACCGTGACGGGCATGACAACGTCCCCTTCGCCGCGGAGGTGGCGAAGGGGACGTTAGCTGATGCTGTGTCAGATGTGGAGGGGTTGGACGAAGCCCCCTAGGGGCCTCTAGCGCCCGGCCGGTATCGGCTCCGGCGTCGCGCCGCCCTCCGCGGGGACGTTCTCGCGCGGCGTGGGCAGCACCGCGAAGACCACGGCGGCGATGGCGATCGTGACCGCCCAGCCCAGGCCGTGGGTGCCCAGCCAGGTGCCGGCCAGCGGCCCGGTGAACCAGTTGACCTTGGTCAGGCACAGGCCGGCGGCGAGCGCGACGGTCCAGGCGGTCAGCGCCTGCCAGCAGAAGCCGGCCCGGTACCAGTACCGGCCGCCGCGCGAGGTGTCCATGAGCGCCTCGGCGTCGTACCGGACGGTGCGGCGGGCGCGGCGCGCCATGTCGATCGCGTACACGCCGATCCAGGCCGAGAAGGAGACGCCGAGCAGGGTCAGGAAGGTGATGAACTGGCTGATGAAGCTGGTCGCGACCAGCATCATGAAGCCGCCGCCGACCAGGCTGATGACGGCGTTGATGCTGACCGCGAGGGGGCGGGGCAGCTTGACGCCCATGGTCTGCGCGGTGAAGCCCGCGGAGTACATCGACAGGCTGTTGATCAGCAGCATGCCGACCACGGCGGTGAGCAGGTACGGGACGGCCAGCCAGGTCGGCAGGATGTCACCGAGGAACGCGACCGGGTCGCTGGCCTTGGCCAGGTCCGGGGTCTTGGACGTCATGACCGCGCCCATCAGCACCATCGGCACCATGACCAGGCCCGCACCGGAGACGGTGGCGCCGACGATCTTCTTGCCGGAGGCCGAGCCGGGGAGGTAGCGGGTGAAGTCCGGGCCCGAGGGGACCCAGCTGAGTCCGCCGGCCGCGATGGTGCCCACGCCCGCGATCACCATCGCCGTCGAGCCGGCCTTCTGCGCGAAGATCTCGTGCCAGTCCATCTTGGCGATCAGGTAGATCAGCACCAGCACGCTGAAGACGCCGAAGATGTACGTCGACCACTTGTTGCAGAGGTTGAGGACCTTCCGGCCCATGCCGCTGACCAGGAACGTCGTGGCGACGAAGAGGAACAGCGTGACGATCGTGAGGACGTTGTTGGCCTCGATGCCGAAGACCAGCTTGAGGATGGTCAGCAGGGCGAACGCGCCGGTGACCGCGTTGATCGTCTCCCAGCCGAAGCGGGCGATCCACAGGATCATGCCGGGGAAGTAGTTGCCGCGGACGCCGAAGGTGGCGCGCGAGAGCAGCAGGCCGGGCGCGCCGCCCCACTTGCCGGAGACCGACAGCAGGCCGGTGAGGCCGAAGGAGACGGCCGCGGCGATCACCGCGACGAGCAGTACCTGCCAGAAGTTCAGCCGGTTGAAGACGACCAGGGCGGCGCCCATGGTCAGCAGCAGCACGCTGATGTTGGCGGCGACGTAGGTCGAGAACAGTTCGCGGACGTGTCCGCGGCGTTCGTGGTCCGGGACCGGCTCGATACCGCGGGTCTCTACGGTTCCTTCGGTCTCGGGGGAGGCCTTGGTGTCCATGGTGCAGGTGTCTCTCGTGCGCTGGGGCAGGGGCACCCCCACAGGGGGCAGTCGGCAGCGGCTGTGGTGCCAGGCTGCGGGGCGCGGTGGCCGTCGAGGACTCTACGCGCGTTGCGCGGCCATTCCCATCGTACTTTGCACCAACTTCCTCCCGTAAGACCCGTTGGACCCTCCGACGAGTCACTCGCGTCACACTCTTCGTCGGAGGGTCCATGATCAGGCCGGAAACGCTGGTCAGCCGGTGGGCTCCGGCATCGGCCGGCGCTGGCCCACCCGGAAGTCGGCCCGGCGCAGGATCTCCTCGGCGTCGTCCACCGGCGGATGGATCCAGGTCTCGTTGATCGCGCGCTTGCGCGCCTTCGCGTACGCCACCGGCACCTCGCGCAGCGCCCGGTCCCAGCCGCTGGTCAGCACCGCGCCCGCGCCGCCGAGATCGAGGCAGGTGACGTACGGATCAGTGGCGAACGGGGCCCGGTCCAGCCCCAGCAGATCCGCCGCGGCATTGTGCCCCGCGAACTTCCCCTGCGGCGTCGCGTGCTGGCAGCTCTGCGTCACCGTGTGGCCGTCCTCGGCGGGCGCGGCCGCGGTGTCGCCGGCCGCGTACACCTCCGGCAGCCCGCGCACCCGCAGCCAGCCGTCCACCGCCAGCCGCCCCAGTCCGTCCCGCTCGGCGGGGAGCTGGGCGGTGAGGCCGCTGGCCCGCACCCCGGCCGTCCACACGGCGGTACGGGAGGGGAGCGCGCTGCCGTCGGAGAGGTGGACGGCCCGCTCGTCGACGCGCTCGATCGAGACGCCGAGCCGGCGCACCACGCCCAGCTCGTCCAATGCCCGCTCGATCACCGGCCGGGCCGCCTCGCCGAGCCCGCGCCCCACGACCGTGTCCCGCTCCACCAGTACGACCTCGACCTCGTCCGCCAGTCCGTGCGGCGCGGCGATCGCCCGCAGCCGGCCCACCAGCTCGGTCGTGGCCTCCACGCCCGTGAACCCGGCGCCGGCCACCACCGCCGTGAATCGCCCGGGCCCCGCGGGCGCGTCCGGCAGCCCCTGGAGGTGCTTCTCCAGGGCGACGGCTGCGTCCATCGTGTCGATGTCGTGCAGCAGCCCGGCGCCGGGGAAGCGCGGGCGGACCAGCGCGCTGCCGGTGGCCAGCACCAGCCGCCGGTACGGGAGCTCCGCGGGTCCCTCGGGGCCGTCGGCGGTGACCACCCGGCGGGCGGTGTCGATGCCGGTCGCGGTCGCGGCGATGCGCGGCACACCGATGGGCCCCAGGACCCGGTCGAGCGGCACCCGGTACGCGGCCGGGTCCGCCTCGTACAGCCGGGGGCGGATCGTGAGGTCGGGGTCCGGGGTGAGCAGCGCGACCGTGGGGGAGGCGTCGTGGGCGCGCAGCAGGCGGGCGGCGCCCGCGGCGGCCCACATCCCGGCGAAACCGCCGCCCACAATCAGGATGTCCGGCATCCGGATTCTCCTTCCAGTGCCCCGCGGCTCGTTCCGCGGGGATGAATCTGGATAGTACACATCCTGATTCTTATCCGGACAGTGGACATCCAGGATTGGCGGCCTGCGGCCCCGGGGGCGGTGTGTGCCCGATACTGAGGGAGTTATGGAATTCGTCATCCTTGCTGTAGTCATCGCTGTGGTCGCGCTCGGCGCGATCAGCGGGCTCGTCGTCAGCAGCCGCAAGAAGAAGCAGCTGCCGCCGCCCCCGCCGACCACCCCGTCCGTCACCGCGCCGCCTGCGGAACCGCAGGTCGGTGAGGACGCCGAGACCCCCCGCGACGAAGAACGTCGCACCATCGAAGAAGTGGGCCTGCCGGACTCCGGCGCCACGCTCGTCGAGGAAGCGCCGGTCGCCGAGCCGGAGGCGCCCGCCGCGCCCGAGGTCGAGGTGCCGGAGCCGACCGCCGGCCGGCTCGTCCGGCTGCGCGCCCGGCTCTCCCGCTCGCAGAACACCCTGGGCAAGGGCCTGCTCACGCTGCTCTCCCGCGAGCACCTCGACGAGGACACCTGGGAGGAGATCGAGGACACGCTGCTCACCGCGGATGTCGGTGTGCAGCCCACGCAGGAGCTGGTCGAGCGGCTGCGCGAGCGCGTAAGGGTGCTCGGCACCCGCACCCCCGACGAGCTGCGCGGCCTGCTCCGCGAGGAGCTGCTCGCCCTCATCGGCACCGAGGCCGACCGCTCCGTGCACACGGCGAACGGCCTGGGCCCGACCGGCCAGGAGATCCCCGGCGTCGTCATGGTCGTCGGCGTCAACGGCACCGGCAAGACCACCACCACCGGCAAGCTCGCCCGCGTCCTGGTCGCCGACGGCAAGTCCGTCGTGCTGGGCGCGGCCGACACGTTCCGCGCCGCGGCGGTCGACCAGCTGCAGACCTGGGGCGACCGGGTCGGCGCCCGCACCGTGCGCGGCCCCGAGGAGGGCGACCCCGCCTCGGTCGCCTTCGACTCGGTGAAGGAAGGTATCTCCGAGGGCGCGGACGTCGTACTGATCGACACCGCCGGCCGGCTGCACACCAAGACCGGCCTGATGGACGAGCTGGGCAAGGTCAAGCGGGTCGTGGAGAAGCACGGTCCGGTCGGCGAGGTACTGCTCGTCCTGGACGCCACCACCGGGCAGAACGGCCTGGTGCAGGCCCGTGTCTTCGCCGAGGTCGTGGACATCACCGGCGTCGTGCTGACCAAGCTGGACGGCACGGCCAAGGGCGGCATCATCGTCGCCGTCCAGCGCGAGCTGGGCGTGCCGGTGAAGCTGGTGGGCCTGGGCGAGGGCCCGGACGACCTCGCGCCGTTCGAGCCCGAGGCGTTCGTCGACGCGCTGATCGGCGACTGATCGGAGCGTGGACGGGTTAGCAGCCCGCGTCCGAGGCCCGCGCCGGGCCCCGGCACCGAGACGGAGACACCGAGCCCCGCCGCACACGGAGTGCGACGGGGCTCGGCGCTTGCGTCCGGCGGTGCGGCGCGGGGATGACGCGCCCGCGCGCCGGGCGTGGGCGGTGGTTTTCGGGCGGGTGTGCGAGGGGATCGGGGCGGGGGGCGGCTGGATCGGGTCGGGGGCCGATCGGGGCGGGGTGCGGGCGGGCGCACGGTCGGTGCGCGTACGCGTACGCGCCTGCGGGTGCTCGTGCAGGTCAGGCGCAGAGGCGATGGCATACGTAGGCCAGCGTGCCCAGCAGTAGCTTCGCCTCCGGGGGATGGCCCACGCCGTCCAGCGTCGGCGGCCGCAGCCAGCGCATCGGTCCGAGCCCCGCGAGGTCGCACGGCGGCGCGGTGATGTGGTCGCCCGGGCCCAGCGGCCGCAGGTCCAGCGAGGCGTCGTCCCAGCCCATGCGGTACAGCAGCGTCGGCAGTCCGGCGGCGGCGCCCGGCGCGACGAAGAACAGCGCCCGCCCGGTCGGGGTGGCGGCCACCGGCCCCAGGGGCAGGCCCATCCGTTCGAGGCGCACCAGGGCCGTGCGGCCCGCGGCGACCGGTACGTCGAGGATGTCGAAGCTGCGGCCGACCGGGAGCAGTACCGAGGCGCCCGGCGTCTCCGCCCAGGCCGCCGCCGCCTTCTCCAGCGTTGTGCCGGCGGGCAGCACGTCGGCGAAGGGAAGCGGGTGGGCGCCGGGGCCGGCGCAGCGCGCCGCTCCGCACGAGCAGACGGCCCGGCCGTCGCCGCCCCGCGCCGCGCGGGTGCCGGGCACGACGTCCCAGCCCCACAGCCCGGTGTACTCCGCCACCGCCGTGCTCTCGGCGGAGCGGACCCGCCGCCTGGCGCCGTGGCGAATGTCGCGAAACTCCCGGATGCCGCCGATCGTGAAGCCCATGCCCCCTCCAACGGGTCCTACAGGTCAGTGGTTACGTGCCGGAGTGTTGCCGTGACGCTCCGTTGCCAGTCGCGGTCGTTGACGGTGTGACGTAGTGCTGTGGGTTGTGCGGCGTGACACGCGCGCCCTCGAGTGCTCCTCTCCGCCCAACCCTTCTCGACCTGTGTCAAGTCAATCGCGCTGAGCCGCGGAGGAGTTCATTCGAAGGGGTGGCGAATGGTGGCGTTTCCTGGATCGGCCTCGCGGGAGGCGTGATCGTAGGATTACTTTCGGTGCACGAACCGGGAGGGGTATCCGCCACATGGGTATGCCAACGGCAAGCAGAGTGACCGCTTGGTGGCTTTCCGGCGGCCGGAATCCGTGGTCGGCTGGGGTCACTCCAGGACAGGCGTCGCGTAGGAGCGGCATCCTGTCGGAGGTTCGTGACAGGACGACAGATCCGGATGGGGGCGTTCGAGTTGGGCGGCAACGGCGGCACGTGCGCTGACAAGCGCCCGAACGAGCAGTTGGGTTCGTGGTTCGTGCGCAGCGGTTGGTCCAAGGGCGAGCTCGCCCGCCAGGTCAACCGCCGCGCCCGGCAGCTGGGCGCACACCACATCAGTACCGACACCTCACGGGTCCGCCGCTGGCTGGACGGCGAGCAGCCCCGGGAGCCGATCCCCCGCATCCTGTCGGAGCTCTTCTCCGAGCGCTTCGGCTGCGTCGTGAGCATCGAGGACCTCGGCCTGCGCACCGCGCATCAGTCCCCGTCGGTCTCCGGCGTGGACCTTCCCTGGGCCGGGCCCCAGACGGTCTCCCTCATCAGCGAGTTCTCGCGCAGCGACCTCATGCTGGCGCGGCGCGGCTTCCTCGGGACCTCGCTGGCGCTGTCCGCCGGGCCCGCCCTCATCGAGCCGATGCAGCGCTGGCTGGTGCCCACGCCCTCCGGGGCCGGGGACGAGACCGGGCCCGAGGCCGGGCGCCGCCGCGGCGGCCGGCTCTCGCAGCCCGAGCTGGAGCTGCTGGAGTCCACGACCACGATGTTCCGGCAGTGGGACGCCCAGTGCGGCGGCGGACTGCGCCGCAAGGCCGTCGTCGGGCAGCTGCACGAAGTCACCGACCTGCTCCAGGAGTCGCACCCTCAAGCGGTCTCCAAGCGGCTGTTCAAGGTCGCCGCCGAGCTCGCCGAGCTGGCGGGCTGGATGAGTTACGACATCGGTCTGCAGCCCACGGCGCAGAAGTACTTCGTCCTCGCGCTGCACGCGTCCAAGGAGGCCGGCGACAAGCCCCTGGGCTCGTACATCCTCTCCAGCATGAGCCGCCAGATGATCCACCTCGGGCGCCCCGACGACGCCCTGGAGCTGATCCATCTCGCGCAGTACGGCAGCCGCGAAATGGCCACGCCGCGCACGCAGGCCATGCTGTATGCGATGGAGGCCCGCGCGTACGCCGGCATGGGCCAGCCCAGCAAGGTCAAGCGGGCCGTCCGGATGGCGGAGGACACCTTCGCCGACGTGGAGCCCGGCGCGCGGCTGGAGCCGGACTGGATCCGCTTCTTCTCCGAGGCCGAGCTGAACGCCGAGAACGCCCACTCGTACCGCGACCTCGCCTACGTCGCGGGCCGCAGCCCGACGTACGCCTCGCTGGCGCACCCGGTCATGGAGCGCGCCGTCGAGCTGTTCGGCAAGGACCCCGAGCACCAGCGCTCGTACGCCCTCAACCTCATCGGCATGGCCACGGTCCACCTGCTGCAGCGCGAGCCCGAACAGTGCGCGGACATGGCGCACCGGGCCATACCGTTCGCGAAGCAGGTGCGCTCGGAGCGGGTCAACACCCGGCTGCGCAAGACCGTGGACACCGCGTCCCGGGACTTCTCCGAGGTCGCCGAGGTGATCCAGCTGACCGAGGAACTGCAGCACCACCTGCCGGAGACCACCGCGGAGGCGGTCTAGCGAGCAGGCCCCCGAAAACCCCGGCCGTGACCACGCCCCGTACAGCCCGACTCGGCTCCCCCATCGCCAGGTCTGCGGGCGCGGTCACGGCCGGTTCGGTATTCAGGTGGCCCCACAGCCGCTTAGGTGGCCCCCACAGGCGTTCATCCGGGCGTAACACCGTGGTCGCCTTCGTCACTGCGGCGAAACACCGGGACGCTTCACCGGAAACGGCGCTGCGTCAATCTCGTGGCGAAAGCCGGCCCATCAGCACCACGCCCGCACGGGCCGCATCGACGACGAGGAGACGCCGATGCCCCCAGGCATCCTGACGCTCGCAGCAGACAAGGTCGAGCTGAGTCCGGCCAACACCGGATTCATGCTGATCGCCACCGCCCTGGTGATGGTGATGACCCCCGCGCTCGCGTTCTTCTACGGCGGCATGGTCCGCGTGAAGAGCGTCCTGAACATGCTGATGATGAGTTTCATCAGCCTCGGTCTGGTGACCGTCCTGTGGGTGCTCTACGGCTTCAGCCTCGCCTTCGGCACCGACCACGGCTCGGTCATCGGCTGGACCGGTGACTACCTCGGCCTCAGCGGCATCGGCCTCACCGAGCTCTGGGACGGCTACACCATCCCGGTCTACGTCTTCGCGGCCTTCCAGCTGATGTTCGCGATCCTCACCCCCGCGCTGATCAGCGGCGCCCTCGCGGACCGCGTGAAGTTCTCCGCCTGGGCCCTCTTCATCGTCCTGTGGGTGACGATCGTGTACTTCCCGGTCGCCCACTGGGTGTGGGGCGCCGGCGGCTGGCTCTACGAGCTCGGCGTGATCGACTTCGCGGGTGGTACGGCCGTCCACATCAACGCCGGTGCGGCGGCCCTGGGCGTCATCTTCGTCGTCGGCAAGCGGATCGGCTTCAAGAAGGACCCGATGCGGCCGCACAGCCTGCCGCTGGTCATGCTCGGCGCGGGCCTGCTGTGGTTCGGCTGGTTCGGCTTCAACGCCGGCTCCTGGCTCGGCAACGACGACGGCGTGGGCGCGGTCGCCTTCCTCAACACCCAGGTCGCCACGGGCGCGGCGATGCTCGGCTGGCTCGGGTACGAGAAGCTGCGGCACGGCTCCTTCACGACGCTCGGTGCCGCGTCCGGCGCGGTCGCAGGGCTGGTCGCCATCACCCCGGCCTGCGGCGCGGTCAGCCCCCTCGGCGCCATCGCGATCGGCATCATCGCCGGTGTGCTGTGCGCCATGGCCGTCGGCCTGAAGTACCGCTTCGGCTACGACGACTCCCTCGACGTCGTCGGCGTCCACCTGGTCGGCGGTGTCGTCGGCTCGCTGCTCATCGGCCTCTTCGCCACCGGCGGCGTACAGAGCGACGCCAAGGGACTCTTCTACGGCGGCGGCCTGGCCCAGCTCGGCAAGCAGTCCGTGGGCGTGGTCTGCGTCCTGCTCTACTCCCTCGTGGTCAGCTTCCTCCTTGCCAAGGTCGTCGACCTGGTGATGGGCTTCCGGGTCAGCGAGGACGAGGAGCTGGCGGGCGTGGACCAGGCCGCCCACGCGGAGACGGCGTACGACTACGGCGGCACCGGCGGCGGCACGACCCTGACCCGTACAGCGGCGCCGGCCCCCGGTGACACCCCGGCAGGGGCCGCCGGGGCCACGGCCCAGGCCCCGCAGGCAGGATCATCGGCTCAGGCCCAGGACGGTACTCCGGGCAAGGCGAAGAAGGTGGACGCGTGAAGCTCATCACGGCAGTAATCAAGCCGCACCGGCTGGACGAGGTGAAGGAGGCCCTGCAGGCATTCGGCGTGCACGGCCTGACCGTCACCGAGGCCAGCGGATACGGCCGGCAGCGCGGCCACACGGAGGTGTACCGCGGCGCCGAGTACACCGTGGACCTCGTCCCCAAGATCCGCATCGAGGTCCTGGTCGAGGACGCCGACGCCGAACAACTGGTCGAGGTAGTCGTCAAGGCCGCCCGCACCGGCAAGATCGGCGACGGCAAGGTCTGGTCCGTCCCGGTCGACGAGGCAGTCCGCGTCCGCACGGGCGAACGGGGCCCGGACGCGCTCTGAGCGACGCTCTGAGCGGCGCTCGCCCTGGTGTGGGCGGGGTGCCGGTGGGCGGGTCGCTCGGCGGGGGGGGGCGGGTGTGCCCGCCTTGCGGGGGCGGGTCGGCACCGGGGCCGCTGGGGACGCCGGGATCGCGGGGGTCGCCGGGACTGCGGGGGTCGCCAGGTCTGCCGGGACCGTCGGGATCGCCGGGACTGCCGGTGCTGTCGGTGCTGCCGGGATCGCCCGGGGCCTCACCGGTCTATTCGGGTCCGCGGAAGGCAAGGGCTCTGTGGGCTTCCGGCTCACGGCGGGGCCGGCCCGCTGGACGGGTTCGGGGATTCGGGTCCGTTCGGTTGGGGGGCGCTCCGGGGACTTCGGTCCGTTCGGTTCGGGGGCGCTCCGGGGACTCCAGTCCGTTCGGTTGGCGGGCGGCTCCGGAGCCTGGCCGCCTGACGGTTCCCGCAATACCGGCCCGCCTGCTGGCTCCGGGAAGCCGCCCACCTGATGCCCTACGGTCCGCCCGTCCGCCCGCGGTGTACTCCGCGACCCCCGCCCACTGAGTACTTCGGGGCTCGGGGCTCCGGCCCGCTGAGTACTTACTCGGAGGCCCCGGCCCGCTGACGGGCTCCGGCCTCTCGGTCCGCCCAGCGGAATCCCCGGGACCCAGCCCGCTGATGGGGCCGGGGCCCCGCCCCCGTCGGGCACCGGACGGCCGATCCGGACGGCCGATCCGGAGGGCCGCCCACCCGGCGGTACTTCCAGCCCGTCCGGCGTTTGAGGACATCTTCACGGGGCCCGGGGCCGTTGCCCCGGTTTCGGGAAGGGGTGGGTCCGGGGCACACAAGCCGCCCGGCAGCGGCGACCACCGGCCGCCAACCACGCCGACCGGACACGCAACGGCAAGCCGCGAGACACCCGGCAGCCGATGCCACCCCAAGCCGATGCCACACCGAACGAACAAGGAGCGCGCGAGGTGACCGACAGCGTCGAGGAGACAGCAGGCGTCGACCGGACGGCCGGCCCCGGCAGCAACACAGCCGCAACCGGCACCCCGGACAGCCCCGCCCCGGGTAGCCCCGGTACAGACGGCCCCAGCACCGGCAGCCCGAGCACGCACGACGCCGCCCCCGCCGACCAAGGCGGCCCCGCCCCCGACTACCCCGCCGCCCGCCTGCGCCTTCTCCAGGACGACACCACGACCGGCCCCGACCGCCGCGCGGCCCTCGCCCGCCTCACCGACACCTGGCTGGCCGGACTCTTCGAGCGCGCCGCCGCCCAGAGCGGCGTGACCGGCGCGGCCCTCGTCGCCGTAGGCGGCTACGGCCGCGGCGAACTCTCCCCTCGCAGCGACCTCGACCTGCTCCTCCTCCACGACGGCAAGGCGTCACCCCAAGAGGTCGCGACCCTCGCCGACCACCTCTGGTATCCGCTCTGGGACCTCGGCCTGGACCTGGACCACTCCGTCCGCACGCTCGCCGAGGCCCGCCGCACCGCCCGCGACGACCTCAAGGCCCAGCTCGGCCTCCTCGACTCCCGCCACCTCGCCGGCAGCCCCGACCTCACCACCGCCCTGCGCACCGCGAGCTTCGCCGACTGGCGCGAGGCCGCCCCCAAACGCCTCCCGGAGCTGCACGCGCTCTGCCTGGACCGGGCCGACCGCCAGGGCGAGCTGCAGTACCTCCTCGAGCCCGACCTGAAGGAGGCCAGAGGCGGCCTGCGCGACGTCACCGCCCTGCGCGCGGTGGCCGCCTCCTGGCTCGCCGACGCCCCCCGGGCCGGCCTGGAGGCCGCCCGCGGCCGCCTGCTGGACGTACGCGACGCCCTCCACCTGGTCACCGGCCGGGCCACCGACCGGCTCGCGCTCCAGGAGCAGGACCAGGTCGCGGCGGCCCTCGGCCTGCTCGACGCGGACACACTGCTGCGCCAGGTGTACGAGTCGGCCCGCACGATCTCGTACGCCGGTGACGTCACCTGGCGCGAGGTCGGCCGGGTGCTGCGCTCCCGCTCCGTACGGCCCTCGCTGCGCGGGCTGATGAGCGGCAGGAGCGGGCGGATGGCGGCCAAGGGCGAGCGTTCGCCGCTGGCCGAGGGCGTCGTGGAGCACGACGGCGAGGTCGTACTGGCCCGCACGGCCCGCCCCGAACGGGACGCCGTGCTGCCGCTGCGTGCCGCTGCCGCCGCCGCCCAGGCGGGCCTGCCGCTGTCCCCGCACGCCGTGCGTCGGCTGGCCGCGGCGGCCCGCCCGCTGCCGGTGCCGTGGCCGGCCGAGGCCCGCGAGGAGCTGCTGACCCTGCTGGGCGCGGGCGCGCACACCGTGCCCGTATGGGAGGCGCTGGAGGCCGAGGGGATCATCACGCGGCTGCTGCCGGACTGGGAGCGCGTGCGCTGCCGCCCGCAGCGCAACGCCGTGCACCGCTGGACCGTCGACCGGCACCTCGTCGAGACGGCCGTACGGGCCTCCGCCCTGACCCGTCGCGTCCACCGCCCCGACCTGCTCCTCATGGCAGCCCTCCTGCACGACATCGGCAAGGGCTGGCCCGGCGACCACTCGGTGTCCGGCGAGACCATCGCCCGCGACGTGGCCACCCGGCTCGGCTTCGACGCCAAGGACACGGACGTCATCGCCACCCTCGTCCGTCACCACCTCTTCCTCGTCGAGACCGCCACCCGCCGTGACCTGGACGACCCGGCCACGGTCGCCGCGGTCGCCCAGGTGGTCCGCTCGGCGGGCACGCTGGAGCTGCTGCACGCCCTCACCGAGGCCGACGCGCTGGCCACCGGGCCCGCCGCCTGGAGCCGCTGGCGCGAGGGGCTGGTCGCCGACCTGGTCCGCCGGGTCGGCGGGCTGCTGGCGGGCGAACCCGACGCGACCACGCCCACCCCGTGGGAGCCCACAGCGGAACAGGAGCGCCTCGCCGTCGAAGCATGGCGCACCGGCGAACCGGTACTGGCCCTCCACACCCGGGCGGAGCCGCCCACGGAGGCGCCGGAGCCACCGCCGAACGACACCGCACCCCGGCCGGAGCCCGCCGGGGCCCAGGAACCGGTCGGCGTCGAACTTCTCATCGCCGTTCCGGACCGCCCGGGAATCCTCCCCGCCACCGCCGGCGTACTCGCCGTGCACCGCCTCACGGTCCGCGCCGCCGACCTCCGCGTCATGCCCCTGCCGGAGCAGCTGTCCGGAGCGGCCGATCATGGGAAGGACGGTGGGGCGGACACGCGCCCAGAAGCCGAGCCTCGGCCCACGACGGGCACGGTCTCCTCGCCCGCGGCCGCCCGCCGCCCGATGCTGCTCCTCAGCTGGCGGGTGGCGGCCGAGTACGGATCGCTGCCCCAAGCGGTCCGGCTCCGCGCCGACCTCGTACGGGCCCTGGACGGCACGCTCGACATCCCGGCCCGCCTCGCCGAGCGCGAACGCGCCTACGCACGGCGCTCGCGCCGGCTCCAGGCGCCGCCGCCCCGGGTCACGGTGGCGCCCGGCGGTTCCCGCTCCGCCACCGTCATCGAGGTACGCGCCCAGGACGCCCAGGGCCTGCTGTACCGGATCGGCCGCGCCCTGGAGGACGCGGGCGTCACGGTCCGCAGCGCCCACGTCAGCACCCTCGGAGCCAACGCGGTGGACGCCTTCTACGTCACGGACCCCGACGGCGCCCCGCTCCCGCCCGACACCGCGACCGAAGTGGCCCAGGCCGTGGAACGCGCCCTGAAGTGACCCGGAGCACCGCCCCCGCGACCGCGCCGCACCACCGGGCGCTCCCGGCACTCGCGGTCCCGGCGTCCTCCGTGTCCCCGGCGCTCCCGGGCGGCCGGAAGGGGCGTCGTTCTGCGCCCGGCGCACGGGGTGAGCCCGTCCCTCTCCGTCTCTTCGGGTAGGGCCGGACGTTCTGTACCGTGGGGCGGATACTCTAGAAGCCGATTGACTCCACCCCCGACCCCGAGGATCGACGACCGCCGTGTTCGATACGCTTTCCGACCGCCTGGCGAGTACTTTCAAAAATCTCCGGGGCAAGGGGCGCCTCTCCGAGGCGGACATCGACGCCACCGCGCGCGAGATCCGGATTGCGCTGCTCGAAGCGGATGTCGCGCTGCCCGTCGTCCGCGCCTTCATCAAGCAGGTCAAGGAGCGCGCGCTCGGCTCCGAGGTCTCCCAGGCGCTGAACCCCGCCCAGCAGGTCATCAAGATCGTTAACGAGGAGCTCGTCGGCATCCTCGGCGGCGAGACCCGTCGCCTGCGCTTTGCCAAGCAGCCGCCGACGGTGATCATGCTCGCCGGCCTCCAGGGCGCCGGTAAGACCACGCTGGCCGGCAAGCTCGGCCGCTGGCTCAAGGCGCAGGGCCACACCCCCATGCTGGTCGCCTGCGACCTCCAGCGCCCGAACGCCGTGAACCAGCTCTCCGTCGTCGCCGAGCGCGCCGGCGTGGCGATCTTCGCCCCCGAGCCGGGCAACGGCGTCGGCGACCCGGTCAAGGTCGCCCAGGACTCCATCGAGTACGCCCGCGACAAGCAGCACGACGTCGTGATCGTCGATACCGCCGGCCGCCTGGGCATCGACCAGGAGCTGATGCAGCAGGCCGCGGACATCCGCGACGCGGTCAAGCCGGACGAGGTCCTCTTCGTCGTCGACGCCATGATCGGCCAGGACGCGGTCAACACCGCCGAGGCGTTCCGCGACGGCGTCGGCTTCGACGGCGTGGTGCTCTCCAAGCTCGACGGCGACGCCCGCGGTGGTGCCGCGCTCTCCATCGCGCACGTCACCGGCAAGCAGATCATGTTCGCCTCCAACGGCGAGAAGCTGGACGACTTCGACGCGTTCCACCCGGACCGCATGGCGTCCCGCATCCTGGGCATGGGCGACATGCTGTCGCTCATCGAGAAGGCCGAGCAGACCTTCAGCCAGGCCGAGGCCGAGAAGATGGCGGCCAAGCTGCAGAAGGGCCCGAAGGAGTTCACGCTCGACGACTTCCTGGCCCAGATGGAGCAGGTCCGCAAGATGGGCTCCATCTCGAAGCTGCTCGGCATGCTGCCCGGCATGGCGCAGATGAAGGACCAGATCAACAACCTCGACGAGCGGGACGTGGACCGCACCGCCGCGATCATCAAGTCGATGACCCCGGTCGAGCGCCAGGATCCGACGATCATCAACGGCTCGCGCCGCGCTCGTATCGCGCGCGGTTCGGGTGTCGACGTCAGCGCCGTGAAGAGCCTGGTCGAGCGCTTCTTCGACGCCCGCAAGATGATGTCGAAGATGGCCCAGGGCGGCGGCATGCCGGGGATGCCGGGCATGCCCGGGATGCCGGGCATGGGTGGCGGCGCCAAGAAGAAGAAGCAGCAGAAGAAGGTCAAGGGCAAGCAGCGCAGCGGCAACCCCATGAAGCGCAAGGCCGAGGAGGAGGCCGCCGCGGCCCGCCGCGAGGCGGCCCAGAACGGCAACCCGCTCGGCCTCCCGCAGGGCGGCCAGGACGCCCCGCAGAACTTCGAACTCCCCGACGAGTTCAAGAAGTTCATGGGCTGACGCGCAACCGCCAGCCGCCTTCCGCCTCTACGGCCCCGCCCGGACCCCTCCGGCCGGGGCCGTACGCGTACACCATCCGGCTGGGGCCCTCGTACGCAGGCGGGGAGACGTGTACGTACTCGGCCCCTGCCACCGCCCTCGCCCCCGTCAGTGTGTGCGGCCTTCCGGGCCCGCTGCCTCCGTGGCATGGGCGAGGTGCGAGGTGTGAGTGTGCTCTGCGCCGCGTATAGGACACTCCTGGGGGAGTGGAGTGCCGCTGGCGAGGCCGGCCGGGCTCAGGCCCAGCGCGACGGCCGCGGTGGCGCCCACGTCCGCCAGCGACGCGGCGTCCGGGAGACGCTCGGTGGCCGCAGCGGCGGGACGGTGGATCAGTACCGGCACGAACTCCCTGGTGTGGAAGGCGTGTCCGATCGTCGGGTCGTTGCCGTGATCGCCGGTGACGATCAGGCGGTCCCCGGGCGCCGTGAGCAGCGGCAACAGCGCCGCGATCCCCGCATCCACCCGCCGCAGCACGGCCGCATACCGCTCCGGGTCCTGCTGGTGCCCGGCCAGATCGGTCTCCTGCACATTGCTGACCACCAGCACCGCCCCTTCCGGCCCCGCGCTCCCGCCCCGCCCGGCCTCGCGCACCGCGTCCAGCGTGTGCCCCAGTACTTCCCCGGTGTCCACCGCCGGCCGGCGCACCGCCGCCTCGCAGGCAAGGATGTCGGCCGCCTTGCCGACGAGCGTGACGGGCACGCCCGCCCGGGCGGCGGCCTCGGGCAACTGCCGGGTGTGGTCCAGCGGCGCGCCCAGATGCTGCACCTCCAGCCCGCCGTTGCGGTAGAAGCCGCTGGCCGGGGTGTCCAGCCCGACCGTGCCGGCCTCCCCGTGCCGTACGAACCCGGGCAGCGGCCCGTCGGCGTGGCCGCCCACCGCGATCACCCGCGCGACCGGCGCGACCGACCTGACCACCCGCGCCACGGCCAGCACCTGCGCGAACGGCGCCTCGTCCAGCCGTGCCGAGGCGTTCCAGTTGATGCCCGGATCGGCCTCCAGGTTGTCGTGCACCAGCACCCGCCCGTCGACCACCAGCAACGGCTTGCCGTCGAGCAGTTCCGTACGGTGCCCGGCCGCCCGCAGCGCCGCGGTCACCTCCTGGAGGTGCTCGGCGAGCCGGGCCACCGTCACCCGGCTGAAGTCGGCGCCCATCATCGTCTGGTGCCCCGCATACGTGTCCGCGCCCGGATACCCCAGCGCCGCCCGGCCGGCCGCGACCGGCAGCGAGGGGTGTGGCGCGAGATCCGGATGCGGGTGCACGGAGCCCAGCCCGAGCGCGCCGAGCGTGGGCAACTCCAGCGGGCGGCCGGTCGTCGCGCGGTGGTGGTCAAGGAGGTGGCCGAGGGTGTCGGCCTTCATATCGCCGGGGCGCAGCGCTCCGGCATCGGGCATCGCGCCGATGCCGAAGCCGTCGACGACGAGGATGACAATCTTGCTCATGGCGGTTCCTGGCGTCCGAGTCGGGTGAAGCAGGTACGGATTACGGAGGGGACGACGGGGGAGCGGGGCCGCCTGGCGGGCGGTGGTGGCTGATCAGTAGGGCCTCCCGAGAGGGTCGTAGAGGCCGCTGAGCTTCGGCGTGCCCGAGGCCAGTCCGGAGACGACGGCCACGCTGCTGCGGGTGACGAAGATCTGGGTACGGAAGGCGAGCACGGCGGTGTCACCCACCCGCGCGTCCCCGGGAGCGAGCAGCCGGTAGTAGTCGATGTTCGCGGCGGGGGCGTCCTCGACCCGCAACCGAGCCCCGGTACGCGGGATCAGCGCCTCCTTGGCGCCGCCCCGGGCGTAGAACCCGCCGCCGTACAACGCGGGCCGGCCGTCGGCGAGCGTATGGGCGACCTCGCTGACGTACACGTACGCGGGCTTCTCCGGCTGTGCATGGTCGATGGCGTGCAGCGGGGTGGTGCCGGTGAGGGCGTGGCCGGGCTCCCCGTGCGTCGCGCCCAGCCGCGCCAGCAGCGGCAGGGTGGCCATCGATGTGGCGCTCGGCGCGCTCAGCTTGAGGTCTGTGTAACCGCGGGCGGCCAGCCGCTCCACGGCGGCACGGGCCAGCGCGAAGTTGGGCGTGGGTCGCGGCTCGCCCGTATCCGGATCGCACAGCACACACGGAAACGCCGTGACACCGGCCACCCGGATCCCCGGCAGCCGCTCGGCCTCCGCGACAAACGCGTCCAGACCGTCCATGCGGGCGAGACCGTCCATGCCGGTAAGACCGTCCAGACCGTCCGGCCCGGTTCGGTCGCCGATCGAACCGCTCGGACCACCGACGGAACCGCATCGATCATCCGCTCGGTCCGGGCCATCCGCACCGTCCGGGCCGTCGTCACCGCCGTCGAGCCGTACTCCGCCCTCCTGCCCCGGATAGACCGCACCGGCCGCGCCCTCCAGTCGGATCAGTACGTCCTGCACGAATCCGAGCCGGGCGGCGGCGTCCGAGACGGCTCGGGCGTTCGCCAGGTCGTACACGGTGACGGTCTCCGGGCGCCAGGCGAGCATCTCGGGCAGCGCACGGGCCGGGATCTGGACGAGATGGCCGAGGTTGCCGGCCTGCGCGCCCGCGGCGTGCAGAATGCGGGCCTCGGGCGGATCGATGGCCGCGAACCGCGGGATGTGCCGCGCGATGGCCTCGATCAGCTCCGGGTTGCGGCCGATCTGCTTGACCACGAACCACAGCGACAGACCGAGCCGGTCCGCCTCCCGGGCCAGCAGCTCGGCATTGGACTCGATGGCGTCCAGATCCATGACGTACGTGTCCGGCGGAATGGCCCCGGTGTCGTGCAACTCTGCTGCGAACGCGACCAGTTCCGGGTTGCGGTGGAGGACGGCGTCGAGGAACACGGTCAGCCCCCTGTCTCACGAAGGTCGCGCAGCGATCGGCGCAGGATGTCGAGCACGAGATCCGCGCCGGCGCGCATGGGATTGATCCGCACGGTCCACTCCGCGAGCTCCGGCGCGTCCTCAAGGGACGAGCTCGACATGCGGTAGAACAACGGGGCGATCTCGTATCGGGAATTGGAGCCGACGGGGTAGGGCGCCGCCCCGTACCGTGCGGCCACGATGGGCAGTTCGCGGGCCACCGGACGGTCCAGCCGCACCAGCAGACAGCGGTCCTGGGCATTGGCGATGCGGACCTCGGCGACGCCCGGTACCTCGCCCGCCGCCAGCCGTTCGGCCACCTCCGCGCCCATCGCGGACTGCAGCGACCACATCACCGGTACGTGGGTGAGGGCGCGCAGCGCGTCGAGCGCCTGGTGCCCCTGGACCTGACCGCCTCCGGAGTAGTTGTCCGCGTGCACGCGCGACACCAGGTCGGCCGAGCCCACCACGGCACCGACGCCCTCCGGTCCGTGCAGCTTGAAGAGTGAGAAGCAGGAGGCGTCGGCGCCCAGTTCGACTCCGCTCTTCGGAACCCGTATGACCGCGTAGTTGTCGTCGACGACCGCGCGCACGCCGGCCGCGCGGCACGCCGCCAGTACCTCACCGGGGTCGTAGGAGTCGGCCAGCCGCTGCCGGGTGTGCTGCACGTACGCCCAGGAGAACCGCCCGCTGTCCAGCGCCTCCGCCAGCGCCGAACGGTCGTTGAAGTCCACCTCCGTCACCGCCATGCCCAGGCCGCGCAGGGTGACGGCGGTGGTGCGGTAGACCGGTGCGCGGTGGATGAGGAGCGGATCACCCGCGCCGAGCACCGCGGAGAGCGCGGCGCGGATCGCGCCGGTACCCGCCCCCTGGACGAGGGCGGCGTCCTCGGCCCCGAAGAAGTCGGCGAGTACGGCCTCCACCCGGGCGGTCGTACGCGGCCGGCCGAGCCCGGGGACGACGCCGGCGTCCGCCTCGAAGAGCTGCTCGCCTGTGAAGTGCCGTGCGACGCATTCCAGCAGTCGGTTCTGCCGCGCGACGGCGTCCGCCAGCGGCACGGTCGGCAAGGGGAAGGTCTTCGGCAAGGTCTTGGACGTCGAGGCCGCTCCGGGGCCGTCCCCGGTCCCCGGCCGCTGCCCAGCCAGCCGTTCCTGTGCGGGCATCTCAGACCGCCTCCTCTGTGTGCGCTCCGGTGAGAAAGCGGATCGGATTGCGGCGGGTCATCAGGTCGATCAGGTCGTCGTCCAGCCCTGCCGCCCGCAGCCGCGGCAGGAAGGACCGGAACAGATGGCCGTACCCCTGTCCGCCCTCGTCCCGGAGATAGCCGTGCCGGGAGATGTCGCAACTCAGCAGCACCCGGTCCGCATGTCCGGCCGCCACCAGCTCCAGCAGCAGCCGCAGCCGGGCCGCGTCGCTCTGGTAACTCTCTTTGCCCACCGTGTCGAAGGCGACGTACGCCCCCCGCTCCGCCAATTCCCGGTGCACACCCGGGTCGTCCAGCAGGTCCTGATGGCCGATGCAGATCCGGTGCGGCGGCAGCCCCTCGGCGGTGAGCAGCGCCAGCTGGGCGAGGCCGCCCCGGCCGAGCTGGGCGTGGGTGGCCACGGAGAGGCCGGTGGCCACAGCCGCCCGCGCGGCCGCCTTGAGCGTGCGGACCTCCGGCTCACTGGGCCGGTCGCCGTGGCTGCCGATCTCCCCGATGACGCCGGGGAGTATGCCCTCCGGGCCGATGCCCTCGGCGATCTCCCGCACCAGTGTGTCGGTCAGCTCCTCGACGCCGGCGTCGCCGACCTCGGAGGGGTGGAACGGCTCGTAGTACCAGCCGGTGGCCGCGACGACCGGGACGCCGGAGTCCTTGGAGATCCGGGCCAGTGCCGCCACGTCACGGCCCATGCCCCGGCAGCTCAGCTCGATGACCAGCGACAGCCCGGACTCCTCGTGCAGCACGGCGAGTTCGCGGGTGACCGCGTCGGCGTGCCGGCTGTCGAGCACCGCTGCCCGGTCGGGGTCCCGGCGCAGGTCGAGCGCCAAGTGCTCGTGTGCGAGCGCGGGGCCCCGTACGGCGGCGGGGGCGAGAGGACCGGTGACGGTTCGGATGTCGTGCATGGTGCTGCCTTGCTTTCTTCCTGCCGGAGGGCGGAGGGCGGAGGGCCGGTCCTGCTGGAGGTCGGTGGCTCGCCCGTTCGCGTACGCCGCCGGTCGGAGCTGCGTACGGAGCGCGTCAGCCCTTGACGGGGGTGAACAGGTCCAGCCAGTACAGGAGGTTGAGGACGACGCCGCCGACGATCACGGCGGCGGGTGCCGCGGCCATGCGGACCACGACCCGGCCCATCGCCTCGTTCAGCAGGTAGAGCCCGCCGACGATGAGAATGCCGAGACCGCCGCCCATGGTGTTGGCCGCCATCAGGGAACCGAAGAGGATGGCCAGCTGCAGTGAGTCGCTGATCGCGCTGCGCAGGTGCTCAGAGGAGTCCCGCACCGACGGCAGCCTCCCCAGCACCCGGCCGATCCACGAGAGCGCCAGCACCTCGACGGCGAAGACCACGGCACCGCATATCAGTGCCAGCCAGGGATTCGGCAGGAGATAGCCGATCGGGTAGACCAGCGTGAAGCCGGCGACGCCGTACGCGCCCGAGGCCAGCGCTGTGGTGGCGATCAGCGGGACGAAGCCGAAGACGCGATAGAAGTCCACTTGGGCCGCGCCGCTGTAGTCACCCTTGGCGATCAGGAAGCTGGTCGCCTCCCCACCGCCGAAGATGTGCATCTGGGCCAGCAGGCAGACACCGGCACCCAGCACCATGAACAGCGGCAGGTGCTTGCGCAGCCGGGTCGCGCTCGCGCTGAACAACGAAGCCATCGGGTCGTCGCCGCCCGACGCGTCCTCTGCCGGGCCGTCGGCCCTTCCGGCCTGCTCAGCCCGCTCCGTCCTGCGCTGCCGCAGGTCCTTGGCCACGGCGAACGCGATCAGCATCAGCACGCCCACCGCCATGGCGATGGCTCCGGCGAAGACACCCGGCCACAGCTTCATCGTGGCTATGACCAACGCCAGCTCGACCACGCCCGCGATGCCGCCGCGCAGTTTGCCGAACTGCTTGCTGATCGCCAGTACCGGAAAGAGCGTGAAGAGGAAGAGGATCGGTGTCGACATCTGCTGCATCGCGGTGAGGAAGTCGACCGGCAGGTCGTGCGCGAGGCTGTTGGCGCCGTTCAGCCCGAAGACGATGACCGCGCCCCAGGCGGCCCCGAGGATCGGCGCGAGCCACTTCTTCGGCGAGAGAATGCCGAGAATGTCGGTGGGCAAGAAGACCAGCCAGGGGTTCAGCACCCCCGTGGACAGCGCCATCGGCGCGCCCAGGCCGAAGATGAAGCCCGCGGAGAGTCCGAAGGACACGGCCGTGGTGGCACTGCGGGTCGTACGCCCCTGGATGAAGTCCAGCATGAAGGGACGTACACCGTCATTGAAGACGGCCAGGGCCAGGTGCGAGATGAAGGCCGTCAGAGCGCAGAGGACGATGACGGTCAGCTGCTGTGGCAGCGACAGGCTGAGATCTGTGCTGCCGACGGCTGCGGCGGCGATGTTCCCACTCACGGCTCACTCCTCAATGCCTTGACCGGGTCAGGCGTCGTGGGCCGCGATGGCGCGGGCGATGACGGGGGCGACGGTGTCGATCTTGTCCATGCCGAAGCCGAAGACCTTCTTGCCGTCGCCGATGAGGACGCGCACCTCTTCCTCGGTGGGGACGGAGCGGCCGAAGGTGTGGCAGGCGGCGCTGCCCATGAGACCCAGCAGGACACCGAGCGAGGCGCCGGCGCCGGTGTGGCAGGTACCCAGGTAGTAATCGGCCTGTCCGGCACGCAGCTTCATCGCCGCGTCCATGTCGCTGGAGACGGCGACGTCGACGCCGTCCAGGGCCAGCTTCTGCACCGTCTCGGCGACCTCGAGCTTGCGGACACCGCCGGTGAGGATCTTCGTCATGACACGTCCCTTCTGAGTCCGTTCTTGCGGAGTACGGCGAGATGCATCGCCAGGAAATTGATCTCGGAGTCGGGCAGCGCGGCGCCCAATTCCTTCTCGGCGCGCAGGGATATGGCACGGGCCCGCTCGACGGCCCGGGGCTGGTCGGCGAGCTCCGCCGCCACGTCCTCGTCGGTGAGGAACTGCTCTATGGGCTCGCCGTTCAGCAGCCGGGTGAGGGCCATCACGAGGTGACTGGTCAGCATGCCGGCGGTGTCCTCGGTGACGGGGTGGCCTTCGCCCGCCAGGGCGGTCAGCTCCTCCTCGACGAATCGAGTCACCTGCGGCGGCGCCTGTCCGCTGTCCCGGAAGAGCTGGAGGCGGAGGGCGAGTCGGTCCTCCATGGGGCGTCCTTTCCTCGCGATGCCTGCGGTGGACTTGGTATCGACAGTAACCAGGATTTTGGATATTGGGGAGAGTCGTGAGCACTCTTTTTCGAATGAGTGAAGGTGTGCTCTGCGGTTGACGCTCGGTTCGGGCAGGGAGGAGCCGTTCGTGGGCGAGGCCGACGGTTGGTTTCGTGGCGGGGGAGGGCGGCGGCGTCGGGGTTTCTCCGGGGTCCGCCGCTTCCAAGGTCAGTACGAGGGCATGCGCTCGCCGCGCAGTACCTCCCCCTGCAGATCGGTGACGAGGGACAGGTCCAGTCCGTCTCGCACCGCACTCAGGGCGGCGGCGCCCTGGGCCCGTCCTATGAGCGCGGCGCTGGAGTTGCGCAGAGACAGGTCGCGGGTGATTTCGTCGCCCAGCGGCAGTACGTCGACATCCGGCCCGAGGTGGTCCTGGACCTCATCGAGATTCCATACCGTGGCGTCCACCTCGCCGCGTGCGAACAAGTCCCGCAGTTGCATGTATGACGCCTCCACCCACTGGATGTCGTCGCGTCCGGCGAACGCCCGCCCGGCCAGCATCCGCAGGTCCTCCGACGCGGAGTCGATGGCCACCCGAAGCCCCGGCTTTTCCGGATCCACTCCGTGCCGCAGCAGCAGGCCGTGCGCGCCGACGTACGTGGCCGGGCCGAGATCGGCGACCAGCTCCAGGGGGAGCTCGTCGAGGAACCGGTCGGCGGCGAAGCGGGAGAGCACGACCAGGTCGACCTTGCTCTCCAGCAGGGCCTCGACGCGGGTGGCCGCGCCCCGCATGAACGTGATCGCGAACGGGGCGCCGGCGCCCTCGAAAGCCGTGCGCAGGCCGGTGGCCAGTCCTTCGTACCGCCGCGAATAGGGGAGGGGCATGGCGGCGAGCAGCGTGCCGAGCCCCGACAGGCGCCACAGTATGGTCCGATCGGCCCGCAGGAGGAACGTGCCGAGGTGGCCGCGGGCGACCGTCTCGATTGCACCTGCCTCCTCCAGGAGCTGAAGGGCGGCCTGGACCGTGCCGTTGCCCACGCCGAGCTCCTCGGCGAAGTCGCGGACGCGCGGGAGGCGGGTGTCCTCGTCGTGATTGAGCAACAGGGCCGCGAGCTGCCGGGCAGCCAGTCCGTTGCGGGTGAGGAACCGCTCGTCCACGCTGTTCATGCAAATGACAATAACCAGGATTCTGGATTTTGCCAAGCCATTTTCACGAACGGGCGAATGGGGGTGAGTGCGCGATGCCGATATGCGGAGCTCAGCCGACGCGGACGTCATCGCCGGCACTCATGGCGGCTCGACCTGCTGGCGCCGAGCCGCAGCGCCGAGCCGTGGCGCCGAGCCGCAGCGCCAAGCCGTGGTGCCCACGCGAATGACGTCCGCGTCCACTTCCCGCGACTTCGGAAGATCCGAGGACTGAGGACTGAAGGCTTGAGGACTGAGGGCTATGGACGGCAGCTGAGTGAGCTCAGCGCGTCCGGGCGATCAAGTAGCGGAAGACGTTCGGCATCCAGACCGTGCCGTCCGCGCGCTGGTACGGATGCAGCGCCTCCGACAGCTCCTTCTCCACCTGCGCCGGATCGGCGACCTGCAGCGCCGCGTCGAACAGGCCCGTCGACAACAACCCGCGCATCGCGCTCGGAAGATCGGCGTACCCGAACGGGCAGGCCACCCGGCCCGAACCGTCCGGCCGCAGCCCCGCACGCTCCGCCAGCTCCTCCAGGTCGTCCCGGCTGCTGGGCCGCCAGCCGGCCGCCGCGGGCGAGGTCGTCCTTTCGAGGGGGAGGGACGGATCCGTGAGCCGTTGCGCCACTCGGAGTACGCCTGCCGTGGCGCATCGCTCCACCGGGCCCCAGCCGCCCAGCACCACCGGGCTGCCGCGCTCTGCGAGGGCCGTTGCCGTCTGCAAGGAGGATGTCAGCCCGTCGACGGTGCTGACGCAGCCCACCGGGTGGAACGCCGTCACCAGATTGAAGCGGCCCTGTTGGGGAGGATCCATGCACTCGGGTCCGCCGTGCGCCAGGCACGCGGCCGACTCCCCGGAGCTGCCGCCCGCTTCGGGGCCCTGCTCCGGCGCCAGCCGCTCCCGGGCCAGCCGCAGCCGCGGTTCGTCCATGTCCACCCCGCTGACCTGCGCGCCACGGGCTGAAGCCATCAGCAGGGCGAGGCCGGAACCACAACCCAGTGCCAGCAGCCGAGTGCGCGGGCCGACATCCAGCCGCTGGTACACGGCCTCATACAGCGGCACCAGCATCCGTTCCTGGATTTCGGCCCAGTCGCGGGCGCGCGCCCCCGAACCGGAGCCGTCCGGTGCAGGGTGACCGGAAGGGCCGGAACGCTGGAGGCCGTGCTGTACGAGCGTGGGTGTCATGGAAAGCGCCCCTATCCGCCGAGAGCCCGAGCTTGAGGAAAATGGTCTTCCGCCCCCGATTTGTTGCGCTGTACCCCCCGGTCCAGACAACCCCCCATCGATCCCAGAGTCCAGGGGTTGCGCCCGGTTGTCTACCGCGCGCCCCCGTTTGCGCCGCCCGGGCGCCGACCGGTCGGCGGCGGACATGGAGACGGCCGCTCTCCGGCGCCCTTCAGGGGCTTCGAGGCGCCCCTCACCCGGGTGGCGTACGGCGCTTCGCACCCCCGGCCGTAGGGCGTCCGCATCACGTGGACGGGCCGCCTTCGGACGGTCGCGGCATCGCCGGTACGATCACCATGATCACGCGGCCGGCCCTGAGACCACGCCGTCTCTTCGGGGCCCGCGGGACACGATGTGCGCAGGCACCCCGTAGCGTCCGCCCGTCCGGTGCGCCGGACGTACACGTCGATACATACCGGCTCGGCACCCGGTGCGCGTCTCGTCCACAGAAAGACGCACCCGCCCTCCACGGGCCGCATGAGTGGAAACTGACTGGTACGTGCAAATTATTTGGGATGCCCCGGAATCGGAACACTGAGCGGTACCGGCTCGTTGTCACGACGTGAGCACGACACCTGTTCTCGCCGCCGAGCTGGCGCTCGCTTGGGCCGACATTCAACGGCACCATCCCGAGCTGCCGGATTTGGCCGCGCCCGAATCCCTGATCGGAGAGTCCTCGTCCGCCTGCGGCGCCGAGCTCTCCTTCGAACGGCTGCTTCATGAGGCAGTTCACGGCATCGCCGCATCCCGTGGCGTCCGCGACACCTCACGCGCCGGTCGCTACCACAACCGCCGATTCCTGGCGATCGCCGAGGAGCTGGGCCTGGACCACGCCGACGAGCCGCACCCCAGCAGCGGCTTCTCCCTGGTCACGCTCAACCCCGAAGCCAGAAGGCGGTACCGCCCCACCATCGAGCGGCTCGCCAGAGCGCTCAAGGCGCACACCGTCGCCACCGCGGCCGACAGCAGCCGCAGCTTCCGCGGCCCGGCCGCGCGGCACGGCTCCTCCGGTGGCGGCGTAAGGGTCAAGGCCGTCTGCGACTGCGGGCGCAACGTCCGGGTCGTCCCCTCCGTGCTCGCCCAGGCCCCCATCATGTGCGGCGGCTGCGGCAAGCCGTTCCGCATCCCCGAGGTGGCCGCGGTCGGCTGACCGGGGCACAGGGCCGGCCGCCCGTCCGACCGCGGCCGGCCGCAC